>JAQWPM010000006.1 GCA_029245345.1 Longimicrobiales bacterium | reverse complement strand
AGCAGCCCCGCCGTCTTCCTCGGCGTCCCCGCCGTCTTCTTCAGCGGCCTCGCTGTCTTCTTCAGCGGCCTCGCCGTCTCCCTCGGCGTCCCCGCCGTCTTCCTCGGCACCTTCCCCGTCTTCCTCGGCACCTTCGCCGTCTTCTTCAGCAGCCTCGCCGTCTTCTTCAGCAGCCTCGCCGTCTTCTTCAGCAGCCCCGCCGTCTTCCTCGGCGTCCCCGCCGTCTTCTTCAGCGGCCTCGCTGTCTTCTTCAGCGGCCTCGCCGTCTTCTTCAGCGGCCTCGCCGTCTTCCTCAGCGGCCTCGCCGTCTTCCTCGGCGGCCTCGCCGTCTTCCTCGGCAGCCTCGCCATCTTCCTCCCCACCCTCATCCGACTCACCGGGCAATCCACGCTGAGGAGCACCCAAGCCTCCTCCACCCTCTTCATCACCTGGCTCTTCTTGCTCACCACCCTCGCCGGCATCGGGCAAACCGATACCGCCCAAGCCTCCTTCACCCTCTTCATCACCTGGCTCTTCTTGCTCACCACCCTTGCCGGCATCGGGCAAACCGATACCGCCCGGACGGCCTGCACCCTCGTCCCCCGACGGGTCATCCCCTACTGATCGATCGTCCGAGTCAGCCCCGCCGTCCCCCGCACTCTCGTGGCCATCATCGTCAGAGGATCCTTCGCGCGTTCCTAGACCCCTGGCCTCTCGATCGTCCCGGTCATCCGAGGCCACCGACTCGGAATCCGCACTGCCCTCGTCGCCGCGCTCACCGCCAGCCTCCTCGGCGGCCTGATCATCCTGTTCGCCTTGATCGCCCTCCCCGGCGCTGTCATCAACAGCCCCATCTTCGTCATCATCGGCACCGCCATCACCACCGTCGTCGCTGCTCGCGTCGGCCGCGGCATCGCTCCCAGAATCGCCGGTATCCCCGCCGTCTCCGGTCGCATCATCGTCGGCCGAGACAGCTTCGGCATCGGACCCAGAGTCATCCGAACCGGCCGACTCTGTTCCGGGATCAGAAGCCGCAGCGTCATCAGCCCCGCCATCGGCGGCTCCGTCTTCGGAACCACCCTCGGCGCCACCATCAGAACCACTTTCAGAACCACCCTCGGCGCCCGCATCATCACCTGAATCAGAACCACCTTCGGCGCCCGCATCATCATCTGAATCAGAACCGTCATCCGCGCCTGAGTCCGAGTCCGAGTCCGCCCCGTCCTCCTCCCCGGCAGCCGCCTGATCCTCAGCCTTCTCCGCCGGCTCGCCACCGTTCGCCTCAACCTCCGCCGCAACAATCGACTCGGCACTAACGCAATCAGCTTTGGCGACTTCGGTGTCGGCTTTGGCGGCCTCGACGCTTTTCTGCGAAGTCGCGATCGCGGCGTTCGCCTGATCCCGCTTCGCGGCGGCGTTCGCGTAAGCTGCATCGCCCTGTTCGTCGAGCGTGGTCGCAGCAGATTCGGTCTTCTCGCGCAGGGCGCTGGCCAGCTCATCCGCCTGGGCCAGGTCGGCTTCCACGCTGGCGACGGAACGATCCGCCTCCTCCGCTGGCCCCTGAATGCTGGACTGAGCGTCCTCCTCCATCTTGTTCAAGGAGGACTGACTGTCAGCCATCGCTTCCTTCGGCGCCTTGGCCGCTTCCTCGGCGCGGCTCACCTCTTCTTCTGCCTTGGCCTTCGCCTCGGCCGCGGCGGCGTTCATCTCGTCGACAGCCCCCGTGATAGCGTCGTCGGCCGATGCTGCCACGGCGGAAGCCGCGGCAGCGTTGAATCCATCCTGCAGTCCGTTCGCCTTCTGGACGGCACCGTCGACTTCACCCTCCAACTCCGTCGCGGCTTGAGCGGCGTCAGACTGGAACTGACTAACTTGTGATTCAAGGTCATCTGCCGCGGCCGCGGCTGCTTCGGCGACCTCAAGCGCCTTCGCGGCCGGTTCCTCCACGAGAGCGCGGACTTCTGCCACCTCAGTGAGGACCGCGCTACCCACGGCGGTCACATCCGAGGTGATGAGCTGAACCGCGCCTTCCTGCTCTTCGAGCAGCGAATCGACCTTCGCCAACTGATCATCGACCAACTGCCGGGCCTGATCCAACTGGTCCTTAAGGACCTGCTTCCCATCCTCCGCAAGCTGCAGAACCTGATCGGCTGGCTTACGGGCTTCATCACGGAGCCGGGTGACCTCACTGCGGACCTTGTCGACGCTGTCGTACGCAAGCGCCTTTGCGGCGGACACCTGCGTGCGCACCATGGTGATTTGGTCAACTACCAACTGCTCGGCGTCCTCGACCGCCGCGCGGACCGGCGTCAGCGCCGTGTCCTTCACCTTGATGATTTCAGCCTTTATCAGATCGATCGTCTCGCGCGGCTTCACCTTCTCGACCAACTCGTCCTTCGTAGCCCGGACCTGGGTCAGGATCCTCTCCGGCTCCGGGCGAATCAGAGCGATCGCCTCATTCATCGCGGTCATGACCTCGACCATCTTGGCGTCAGCAAGCTCCAGCGCCTCGCGGATCTGCTGCAGAAGCGCCCGCACCTCGGCGATGGCCGCTTCGACCTCGGCAATCACGGTCTTGAGCGTCGTCCTCAACTCCTCGACCGGCGGAATCGCCTGATTGAGGAGATCCACCGCCGTGTCACCCGCTGCGGGAATCTGCACCCGAGCGGCGTCTACCGAAGCGATGATCCCCGGAATGCTCGCCTTAATCCCCGTGAACAGGGCGCGCGCTAGCCCCAGTGCCGGAGCACGGGCCATGTATTTCGTGCATGCCGCAATGGCATCGTCGCATGCGGCGTCGGCTTGGCCGAGCTCGATCTCGGCAAGATCAAGACTAGAAAGCGCCTGCTGCACATATGTAGGGATGCTGTCGCGGATCGTCTCGATCGTGACGATCGCGTCGTCGATGCCATCCTCCACCGGCTCAAAGCGCTCGGGAAGCGTCTCTAACTGCTGATCGATCTCGCCAATGTCGGAGATGAGGTCGCTGATGATCCCCCGGAACTCGGCCACGACTTCTTCCACGGGCGTGATCACATCGTCCAGAACTTCGCCGACTGTGTCGAGAATCGACTGGAGCTTATCCAACTCATCGTCGAAACCCTGCAGGATCGTGTCCACGAGAACGCCGACTTTCTCGATCATGTCGACGATCTCGAGGATCTTGTCCTCGGCCTGCTGCAACGGGTCTTTGATCGCTGCAGAGATCGTTTTGACTCGGTTCTCGACCACGTCCAGTTGGTTGATCACCGGAGCCAGTTTGGCTTCCACCTCACGCATCGTGCCCTCGATCCGGTCGAGCACGTCGTCGGTCACACCATTGAAGTCGCCCAAAATGGCGTCGATCTCGTCTGCCACCTTCTTGATCGAGTCATCCAAGTAGACCCCTGTGTCGTCGATCTCCTTGGAGACCGTATCGGAGTCTGCCTGGAGTTGATCACGCAACGCCGCGACTTCCTGGCGGGCCAGATCCAAGGTGGCAGCCGGGAGCAGCGTTTCCGGATTCGCGACCACGTAGTCCCGCAGCTTGAGCACCCGCTCTTGAAGGTTGGTCACACCCTCGGCGAGTGACTTCGCGGTCTGGAATGCGGAATCGAGACGATCCGCGAATCCATCAAAATCCGGCGCGACCCCGGCAAGACGCGACGGAATCTGGGGCACGAGGGCCACGGCCTTCTCGACATCCGCACCCAGTTCGGTGAGCCCCTGCGTCGCAGCGACAACTCCCGGGCCCGCAGTCTTGATCGCAAGGACCGCCCCATCGAAGTCTGACTTGATCCCACCGACGGCGGAGGTCAGCTCATCCAGGGTGGCCGTTGGGTCGATGTCCTGGGGGAGAGCCTTTAGCTCATTAACCAGCGTCTCAGACTGATCTACGATGTTCTGCACCGTGGCGGCGGCTTCCGTCACGGCATTCGACAACTCGGTACTGAGGCGGGATGCGCCGGTAGAGACGGCCTCTCCGATCTTCATCGCGCCTTCGAGTAGCGCGGTGCGGCTCCGGCTTGGAAACTTCACAGTTCCCCCAACTCCTCGGTGATCTCTGAGGACGCATCGGCCATTTTTGTGGCCACCGCAGGAATGTCGTTAGGGGTGGCACCCACAGCTGCAGCGATCTGTTCAAGGATCGACATTGTTTCGTCGATCTGCTCAAGCGTCTGATCGATCTCGGGCAAGACCTCTGCCGACTCCACTTGAATGTCCTCGAGAATCGGGAGGAGCGGAGGAAGTGGCAGCGCCGGTGGGGGAGGCGGAAGAGAAGGAGGCTCCGCCTGGACGATATTTACCGGGGCAGCCTGCGTCGCGGCAGCAGTCGCGGCGGACGTGACCTTCCCGAAAGCGGAACGCACATCGAGAAATTTGGCCCGCTCACGTCGCGGAAGAACTTCCACTTCGCGCGAGATGAGCAAGTTGGAAAACGCGTCCAGCACCTGCTCGTCGGACGCCTGAGCCACTTCACCTGCGACTCCGGACTGTTGCAGCGCCTGGCGTAGTTGACTCATCGCGCCCGCATCCCGAAGCCAGAACGAGAGAAAGCTCCGCGCTTCCCACTGGGTCGTGAAGCGCATGGCGATCTCAAGCGCACCATCTGGGGTCGCTGGTGATCGCCCACGCTCCTGAATTACAACAGCGCCCTGAATATGGCGCAGCGTGGCCAGTGGCGGCTTCATCGCGAGAGGGGTACGGGTGGTCGTGAGCCCAAGTGTGCCCTACCCCAGAGACACCCGCAAGTCAGGCGTGCAAAACGAGTGCGACAGAAGGGGGCGGCGAAATCGTAAACATACGTAGTGTCTCCGTGAGCGCGCCCCCCCGCATCGACACCTTTTCCTTGCCATGTCTAGCTGTTCGATGAATATTCCAAGCCCGTAGTCTGACAAGAAATAGGAAAAAGTGGTTTGGCAGAAGAGCCCTCGAAGGGCCTCGGACGGCCTTGGTATTCCCCTGAACAGTAGCGACTGCTTCCTGAATGAAAATCGAGCTGAAGGCGCTCATCGAGAAGCTGAACCCACTGTGCCGAAAGGCCATGGAGGGAGCGGCTGAGCTCTGCGTTGCGCAGTCAAACTACAATGTGGAGGTCGAGCACCTGTTCAAGGCGCTCCTCGCCATACCGGGTACGGACTTTGGCGTAATCCTGCGCCATTTCCGGATCGAAGAGGCCACGCTCCAAGCTGAACTCACCGCCGGCATCGACGGGTTCAAGCGGGGCAACTCTCGGACACCGGCATTTTCGCCAAATGTGGTGCGCCTGCTCGAGTCTGCTTGGGGAGTCTCATCGCTTCTCTTGCACGATGACCGTGTCCGCTCCGGTGCCCTCCTTATGTCGGCGGTGTCAAACCCCACCGTCCGGGGCAGCCTAGAAGAAACGGCACCGTCCGTATTCGGGCTCAACCGTGAGACGGTCGAGGAGGCGCTCCCGGAACTCTGTGCACATTCCCCTGAAGGGGGCGGCACGGAGACAGGCCCGGATCAAAAGAGCGGCCCGATGGCCGGTCCCACACCCCCGACGCCTCACAGTAGCGCTGGGCCCAAAGGGCAGTCGGCCCTCGACCGGTTCACCGTCGACCTGACCGCACTCGCCCTGGTTGGTGGGATCGATCCCATCACCGGGCGTGACGAAGAGATCCGGCAGATCATCGACATCCTGATGCGCCGCCGCCAGAACAATCCCATCCTGACGGGTGAGCCCGGTGTCGGAAAGACCGCGATCGTAGAAGGTTTTGCGAAGCGCGTAGCCGCAAAGGACGTCCCCGAGCCACTTCAGGAAGCTTCGGTCCGCACTCTGGACCTAGGGCTGCTGCAGGCTGGCGCGGGTGTGAAGGGTGAATTCGAGCAACGGCTCAAAGACGTCATCGAAGAAGTCAATTCGGCCGTGACCCCCATCATCCTGTTCATCGACGAGGCCCATACGATCATCGGGGCAGGAGGCAGCGAGGGTCAGGGCGATGCGGCCAATCTGCTAAAGCCCGCGCTCGCACGCGGCGAACTACGCACGATCGGCGCGACGACTTGGTCCGAATATAAGAAGTACATCGAACGCGATCCTGCGCTCGCTCGTCGCTTCCAAGTGGTGAAGGTAGACGAGCCCGACGAGGAAACCGCCCAACGCATGTTGCGCGGGATGGTCGGGCACCTGGAGCGGCATCATGGAGTCCGGATCCTCGACGACGCGATCCGAGAAGCTGTAGAGCTATCGCATCGCTACATCACGGGACGGCAACTCCCGGACAAAGCGGTCAGCGTACTGGACACAGCGTGCGCACGAGTCGCCATCGGCAAGGGGAGCCAGCCAGTCCAGCTCGAGGACGCCGTTCGCGAGGCATCCCTATACGAGGTGGAGCTCTCGGTACTCGAGCGAGAACAACGGTCGGGTAGCGACCACGACGACCGAGTGAGGCACCTGACCAAGGGTATCGCCCGGGCCAAGGTCCGAAGAGCCACGCTCACAGACCGTTGGAAAGACGAAGTCGCGATCGTCGAAAAGATCGACCGGATCCACGGCATCCTGGATGGCACGATCCGTGTCGATGAAAACGAGCCTAGTGAGCCGGAAGAACTTCAGCCGGAGCTGATGCGGCTAGAAGCCGAGCTGGCCGATCTCCAGGGCGAAGACGCTCTCGTCCCGACCTGCGTGGACGGTGGGGTTGTCGCCTCAGTGATTTCGGGCTGGACCGGAATCCCCGCAGGCAAGATGGTCGCCAACGAGATCAAGACAGTGCTCTCCCTTCGCCAGAGGCTCGAGGAACGCGTCATCGGCCAGCCGGAGGCGCTCGAGACACTCTGCAGACGCATCGGGACGTCCAGCGCCGGCTTGGAGGATCCCAACAAGCCGACGGGCGTCTTCATGTTGGCTGGCCCCAGCGGCGTCGGAAAAACCGAGACGGCACGAGCGCTCGCCGATGAACTCTACGGTGGTGAGCGCAACATGATCGTGGTCAACATGTCGGAATATCAGGAGGCGCATACGGTCTCCTCGCTCAAGGGGGCCCCTCCAGGGTACGTGGGTTACGGGACAGGCGGGGTACTGACCGAAGCCGTGCGCCGTCGGCCCTATTCCGTAGTCCTTCTGGACGAGGTGGAAAAGGCACATCCGGACGTGATGGAGCTCTTCTATCAGGTCTTCGACCGCGGGCAGATGGAGGATGGGGAGGGGCAACTGATCGACTTCAAGCAGACCCTGATCATCCTGACGTCGAACGTGGGCGGAGATACGATCTCCGAGTTGGCCCGGCAATCTGAGAGTCGCCCGTCTGCAGCCGCGGTCGTTGAGACGCTTCGCCCTGAACTGCGAAAGCATTTCCCGGCGGCTTTCCTCGGCCGGCTCGCGATGGTCCCATTTTACCCACTGCGGGATGCCGAAATCCAAGACATCATCGGCTTGAAGATGGCCGAAATCCAACGGCGCATCTTTCAGAAACACATGACCGACCTCACATACGACGATGAGGTCATCCAGGCGATTTCCGATCGCTGTACCGAGGTCGATTCCGGGGCGCGCAACATCGACTTCATCCTCTCGGACACCATGCTTCCGGAACTGTCCACAAAGCTTCTCGAGTTCATGGCGGACGAAGAGCCAGTCGGCCAAATCCATGTGAAGCTGGGTAAGAATGGCGGCTTCGACTACGAAGTCAGTCCGCCAGAACAAGCCGTCCAATGAGTATGGATCAGGCGAATCTCTGGGCCACTGTGACCACGGGGGCTGGGAAGGATGCCTTCCGCCTGCGCGAGCTATGGGGAGAGGAGCGCCAGTCCGGCTTGTTTCGTTTCGACCTAGAGTTGGAATCCGACGACGACGCCGTCGACTTCAGTAAGGTGGTCGGCAAACCGGCTTCGGCGAGCGTGGACTTTCCTGATGGAGGGAAGCGGCACTTCCATGGAATGATCACCCGCCTACGTCAGGGCGCTACCGACCCCGGCGTGACCCGATATGTCGCCGAGCTGCGCCCCTGGCTATGGATGCTGACCCAGACGTCAGACTGTGGCATCTACCAGGAAATGAAGACCCAGGAGATCATTGAGAAGGTCTTCAAAGACCTGGGATACAACGACTTCAAGTTCACGCTAAAAGCGACCTACCAGCCGAGAGAATACTGCGTTCAGTACCGTGAAACGGCCTTTGACTTCGTCTCGCGGCTCATGGAAGAAGACGGGATTCACTACTTCTTCGAGCACACGGACGCGAAACACACCTTGGTCATGGCCGACGACGCCTCTGCGGCCAAGGACTGTCCGGAACTCGCCAAGATGCGCTTCCGCGGCACCGCGACCGAGGACAACGACATCGATGTCGTGTGGGCGTGTGACATCGAGAACAACGTCACGACCGGCACCTACGCCCTCGATGACTACTCCTTCGAAGCACCCTCCACCGACCTGGAGACCAAGGCGGGCAGCGGAAAGCTCGCCCGCTACGACTACCCCGGACGTTTCACGAAGAAGGCCGATGGCACGGCGCTGGCCAAGGTGCGCTTGGGAGCACTCGAAGGCGCGGCGGACCTGCTAAGCGGCTCCTCGTTCAGTCCGAGCTTCTGCGCCGGTTACAAATTCACACTCGCCGATCACCCCCGGAAAGACGTCAACAAAGCCTGGGCGCTTCGGTCCGTCGAACACCAGCTGACGCAGTCGCACTACCGGAACAGCTTCGTCGCTTTTCCCGCCGATGTGACGTTCCACCCCCCCATGCACACGGCGCGGCCACTGATTGCCGGCACGCAGACCGCCAAAGTGGTGGGCAAGAAGGGCGAGGAAATCTGGACCGACAAATTCGGCCGCATCAAGGTCCTCTTCCACTGGGATCGGGTCAGCGAGGGAGACGAGAAGAGCTCTTGCTGGATCCGAGTGACTCATGGCTGGGCGGGAAAAAAATGGGGCGCCTTCTTCCTTCCCCGAATCGGGCAGGAAGTCGTGGTCTCATTCCTAGACGGAGATCCGGATCGACCTCTGGTCACGGGATCCGTCTACAACGCTGAGCAAACGGTCCCCTACGCTCTCCCGGCTAACCAGACGCAGTCGACCGTGAAGAGCAACACCTCCAAAGGGGGCGAGGGATTCAACGAGATCCGCTTCGAAGACAAGAAGGACTCCGAAGAGATCTACATGCACGCTCAGAAGGACATGACCACCGAGGTCCTCAACGACTCGACGACGACCATCACGAAGAACCGGACAGTGACGGTCACCGAGGGAGACGAGACCCACACCGTCACCAAGGGTAAGCGCACCCTCGATATCAAAGACGACGAGAAGCACACCAGCCAGGCCAACTTCGTTCATGAAGTAAAGGGTGACTTCACCCTCAAGGTCACCGGCGACCTAACGATTGAAGCTGGCGGCAGCATCACGATCGATTCCGAGAAGGCCGTGAAGGTAAAAGCGGCCCAGGGTCTAGATACCGAGGCCGGGCAGGCGTTGACCAACAAGGCCGGCACCGCTTTGACGAACCAGGCCGGTACCGCTTTGACGAACCAGGCCGGCACCGCGCTCACCAACAAGTCAGGGACGGCCCTGACCAATGAGGCAGGCACCTCTCTGACTAACAAGGGATCAATCGGCGTAACCAACGAGGGTGGCGTTTCGGTCACCAATAAGGGAAGCGCGACCCAGACAGTCGATGGCGGAGGCATGCTGACCCTGAAAGGTGGCATGGTGAAGATCAATTGATGACGACTGAACCAGGCACCAAGGAAGCCGCACCAACAGTGCTCGAGGGAGACACTCCCCCGTTAGACGGAGGGGAGCCCGTTGAGGATACTGCCCGAGAGGTGACCGAGTACTATGAAGCGGGCCAGATTAAAGAGGTCTCACACTTTCGCGGCGAGCAGATTCACGGCCAGGTAACACTCTACCGAGAGGACGGATCGCTAGAGAGCCGTTCGCATTTCGCGGACGGGGCGCTGCATGGCCTTGCAGAGATCTTCGACGAGACCGGAAGCCCGGCCCAGCAGGCGAACTACATCAATGGTGCAGTGGTCGGCGAAGTGAAGATTTTCGACGCCGGTGCTCTGTCGATGACCGTAATGATGAAGTCGGGGGTACAGCACGGACCGATCAAGACGTTCGATACGTCAGGACGTCTGATATCGAAGATGGAATTCGTGGAAGGTGCCCAGGAGGGCGAGTCCTTGTGGTACGGGCCAGCCGGCGAAGTCACTCGCCGGGCCCTGTACACGGGCGGGAAGTTGAACGGGGTCACATTCGACTACTACTCCGACGGCACCGTCCAACAGAAAACGGAATACGTGGATGGTGAGATCGAAGGTGAGACTGTCATTTACGATCCCGAGGGCGAGGTGATCCATCAGCAAGTGATCGCCCCGCAAGTTGCTGTTGTGGCACCGGAAGTGCTCGCGGAAGAAGAGAGCGGGTTGCAGGGAGGCTCAGAAGGGGTGGAAGAAGAGGATGGCAAGGCTGAAAAGGCCACCTTCTCCGGCTTCTTCGGGCGATTCAGGGGAGAGTAGAGATGGCGATCGGCGTAACCATGGGGACAACCCTTCAGTGTAGCTTCGGTGTGGCACCCAGTACGATGGTGGTGCCACCGCTTTCGCGCGTCATGAGCGGAACCCCTCTGGCCAACATTATGGACTTCAAACCGATGGCGAACATTCCACCGTTCGGAATGTGCAGCACACCATCCAATCCGATGGTGGCCGCAGCAACAGCGGCAGCGCTCGGAGTTCTGACCCCCATGCCCTGTATTCCGGTCACTACACCCTGGGTTCCAGGGGGCCCGACCGCTATGGTCGGAAACCTCCCCGTCCTGAATAATTCTTCGAAGTGTATGTGTTCTTGGGGCGGCGTCATTCAGGTCGTGGCGCCCGGCCAGTTCACTACGATGGTGCCTTAACATGAACGACCCACGTGTTGTCCTAGATAAGACTGGCCTAATCCAAATCTCTGTTGGAATGGTGGCCCTACTTGGCCTCGGCTTCGTGGCCGGAGCGGTTGTCGGCTACGGAGTGCACGTCGATCCGCAGCTTCGATCGGCCGCAGATGGAGTCTCCATAGCTATGGACCTTCAGGACGCTCCGGCCTGCCTCCCGGCGGATCCGGTGAACACTCAGTTGGCCGCAGCCGATGCTCCGACCGACGAAGCAGCGCCCACCGCGGAGCCCATGCTTTCGGATCCTGCCACGGTCGCAATGAACGACGCACTCATGCGTCGCCGAACACTGGCTGCGGCGGCACCCGACCTTATTCAGACTACAGAAATGCCAAGCGCCATTGCCCTTGAGGGCGCAGGGAACGGTTACGCCGTTCAGCTGGGAGCTTTCGGAGTGGAAGAAAACGCCGACCGATTTGCTGGGAGCCTGCGAGGGCGGGGCTACGACCCTTTGGTCGTGGCTGCCCGAAATCGCTCTGGACAGTGGATCAAGCGCGTTCACCTTCAGCTGTTCGAGAGCGAAGCCTCAGCCCTCCTCGCGGCAGAGAGCTTCAGCTCGCACGAAGGGATTCCGGCCGTAGTGGTTCCGTTTGAAGGACAGCGGTGAACCTGATGACGATCCGCCGCGGCGTCTGCCTACTCTCACTGCTCTGCCTAATCGGCGCAGCGGGGTGTGCGACCATGGTTTGGACTCAGCGCTTCGAGGTCGTTGCTGCGCCGGACGCCAATCGGAGGAGTCCGGTGCCCGTGGACCTGGCGCTTGTACGCACGGAGGCTCTGGTCCCCGTGGTCACCGAAATGAGCGCTCGCCAGTGGTTCGAAAACCGCGAACAGCTTGTGCGCGACCACCCGGAAGACATCGTATATCACAGCTGGGAGTTCGTTCCTGGGCAGGTGGTCGAATTCGACCGGCTCCCCTTCCCGGACAGAAAGGGCTACGCGCTGGTGGTGTTTTCGGATTACCTCTCGGAAGGGGTACATCGACTTCGGGTGGACCCACTCAAGGAGTTTCGCCTTGTTCTCCGGGTCGAGGGATTCGAAATCGAGAGCATCCGGTGATCACTAGACTCACTGATTCACAGCATTCAGGATTGCACTAAGCATGATTGACGGAAAAGATCTGCCCGACGCGATCCAGTGGCACGAAGGCATGCTCCTGGCACCCCAGCATTTCCAACAAGCGGACCTCCGCAGCGAAGGACTGGTCCACTACCACATGGGTATCGCGGCTCCGTTTCATTGGGGAGTCCGGACGCTGAAATACGACGACCGGGCACTTGCCAGCGGTGTGTTTCAAATCACTCAGATCGAGGCCCTCCTTCCGGACGGCGTGCTCGTCAACACGCCACTCCAGGTCGACCTCAACTCGTTCGTGGAAAACCAAGGCGGTCGTGGTGAGCTAACCATCCATCTGGCCGTTCCCGCACGTCGTGGGCCAACTGAGCCGGTGGCAGGGAGTGTACCCCGCTACGCATCGGTCGAGGGTTACCCTGTAGCTGACGAGCACCTGGGCGAGGGCGCAGTTCGCATCCCTCGCCTTCAGCCCGCGGCTCAGCTTCTCGTCACTGAGACGCCTGCCGAGAAGTACACGAGCTTCCCGATAGCGAAAATCATCCTCGAACGCGGCAACTTCGAGGCAACTGATTTCGCCCCCCCGGTTCTCGCCGCAGATGCGGTCGGATACCCGGGCACGGCTGTCTCCGAGCTGGCACGAGCCGTGCGCGAGAAGTCACGCTTTCTCTCAGATAAGGTCAGGGCGTCCTCAGCGATGGTCCGCGGAGACAAGATCCGCGACCTCCAAGGTATGGTCGAGAAGCTATTCGTAGGCCTGCCACCCCTTGAGGCACTGCTTGCCGTCCGCGGCACACATCCGTTCCACATCTATCAGGCGCTAACCGCCCTGGCGGGGCACATGGCCGGGCTCACGCCCGGGCTGCTGCCGACAGGGTTCAAGCGCTACGACCACAACAATCTGCGCGACTCTTTCGACGAAGTCCTCGGGTTTTGCTACCGAATGGTGAACAGCGTCGAGCAGGCTTACGAGGTGATCGCGTTCCAATTCGACCGCGATGCCTTCCGCTTGCGTCTGCGCTCGGCATGGAGCGGCACGAGCGCCGTCATCGGGGCCGTCGGAGCGCCTGGCGCGACAGAGAGCAGCGTGCTGTCCTGGGTAATGGAAGCACGCGTCGGCACCGCTGACCGAATTAAGTCCATCGAGGACAGGCGCATCCGAGGCGCGAAGCGCACACGGATCGATTCAGACGACGATCTGGGCTTGGTACCAAGTAGCGGGGTCCTCCTCTTCAGAATTGAACTCGATCCGGAGTTCGTAACAGATGAAGAAGTCCTCACGCTCTCGCATCCGGCTGAACGACAAGGACGTGAGCGGCCGGCCGAAATCGTCTTCTATGCCCCGGATCAGGTCAACGTATGACCGACGGGTGGTCGCATCGGATCCTGGCGAGCGCATTCCGGGATTTTTACACCAGCCTCTCTGAAATTGGGGCGGATATCGAGGCGGATCCGTGGCACTTCACCAAACGAGCCGGTGAAGCCTCGGAAGACCGCACGGCCGCCCATTCCAAGGCTGTGGCTCGCGTGCGTACCCACCTGCATGACTTCCTCAAGGGACAGGCTCGGGAGCTGACACGTTCGCTCGGGCCAGAAGGTATCGATTGGATGGACGAGGCCCAGTACGTCATGGCCTCACTCGCTGACGAGGTCCTCGTAAACATGGAGTGGGAAGGACGCGAGGCATGGTCCCGCGAGCTCCTTGAGACGCACATGTTCGGCTCCCACGTGGCAGGCGAACAGGTGTTAGAACGAGCGGAGGCACTCCTCGCCGAGGGCGACGACGCCAACTGGGACATGGCTTGGATCTACCTCTCCGCGCTCTCTCTCGGCTTTTTGGGCAAGTATCGAGGCACACGCGACTCCGGCGGCCTGCAAAGCCTTCGCCGCCGCCTCCTCAACTTCGTCACCCGGGGCCGAACAACGCTCGCAGACGATATCGATCCGCTGTTTTCGCAACCGACGGAAAGCACGCTCGTTTCGACCGAAAATCTGCGGCTGCCTCCGGTGCGGCGCTGGGTCGCGGTCCTTCTTGTCATGATCGGGAGCTATCTCGTCCTCTCCCATTTTGTTTGGACTGACGTCTCGCAGGGAATTCGTGATGTAAGTGCCGATGTAGCCCGCGCGACGGCGGAGGCTGGCCGGTGACCGAGATCCTGAACTTCCTGACCGAGCACTTCAGGACCGTACTGGCCGTGCTCATCATCACGGTGATCGCGGTCGTGGTGTTCATCGTGATCGTGCTCAGGCGCTCGCGAGAAAAGCCGGACGAGAAATCCAAGACAGTTAAGGCTCCCGAGGAGATGCCTGCTCCGATTGCGTCCATGACGCAGGCCGCTGACTTGGAGCTGTCGTTCCGACGTGGCATGAAAACGCTTCGCGGCGTCACCTCCGGCGCCGGCTACCGCTATCGCATCCCCTGGTACATGATGCTGGGGCCCACCGGCAGTGGGAACAGCACCTTCCTTCGGCAGATCCCCCTGCCGCGTCGAGTCCAGGGCAATGCAGACCTTTCGGCGGCCAGCCACACGGTAGGGTGGCACTTCTTTGACGGCGGCGTGGTGCTCGACGTCACCGGGAGCGTGGTCCTCAAGAAGGACCTGACTTCAGACGAGAGGGGCTGGCAACGGCTGCTGGCGCTCCTAAAACGACACCGCCCCGAACGGCCTATCGACGGCGTGGTCCTGACGCTATCCGCAGCAGACCTTCGATCCTGGCGCGGCCGTTCAAAAGAAGAACTCCGTGAGATCGGCGGAGCCCTGTTCCGCCGTCTGCGCGAAGCTCAGGCCGAACTGGGGGTCCGATTTCCCGTCTACGTCCTCCTGACGCAGGCCGATCGCCTCCCCGGATTCTCCAGTTTCGTCAACGCCGTCCCTCGCCGTTTCCATCAAGACATCTTCGGCTGGTCGAGTCCATACTCGCTGGAAGCTTCGTTCAGGGAGGAGTGGGTGGACGAGGCGCTCGACGGGATCGCCGATTCCCTGAGAGACCGGTCCACTGAAGTCCTCGCTTCCCGCACCCAACTCGCAGACGCCGACGCCGTCTTCCGCTTTCCGGACGTCGCCGACGAACTCCGCTGGGCTACGCGCACCATCCTCGCAGAGGTATTCGAGGACAGCGCCTACCACGAGAGCTTCTTCCTCCGAGGTGTCTACTTCTCCGGGATGGTCGAGAAGGGCGAACAGGTTGAGGCCGAGCATCCAAAGAATTTGGCCGGGGAGTTCGACAACCAAGTTCTTTCGGAAGAGACCACCGTGTCTTCGGACTCGGCAGCAATGTCCAACGAGCGCATTGCTCAAATGGATGAACTCCTGAGCGATCAGCTCAACGAGATCATGCATCGTCAGGACTTCAAATCAGTTGTGGAAGAGCATCACGAGGAATCGGTTTTCTCCAGCCGCCTCTTCACTCAGAAGATCTTCCCAGAACGAGGATTGGCACGAGGCTTTGCCAAGGGATTCCTAGACCGAAACCGAGCCATTCGCTGGATCCAGGTCGCGGCAGCTCTTCTCGTGCTGGTGGGCCTTCCTGGGATGTTCTTCGGGCAGGCGTCACTCCGACGCGACGCTGGCCCACTGATCGAGTTGCTCGACTCGGTCGGGACCAGCATCACCGAACACTTCGGCGAGGATCAAGCAGGATTGTCGCAGGCCGCTGAAGAGAGAGCCGTGCGCTCCCTTCTTGAGCAAATGTCGAGCTTGGAAGCTGGCCCATTCAGGTCTGTCTTCCTACCGACTTCGTTTTTTGACGACCTGGACCAGCACATCCAGGACAACATGACGGAGGGGTTCCAAGACGTAATCTTGCCGACCTTCCGAACAGGCATCACCGAGTGGGCCGACACGATGACCGACAAACAGTGGGCATTGACACTGGGTGGCCGGATCCCACTGGATGATTCGGATCAGTTGGTCCGAATGACCAATCGGTTCCAGGAGTACGAAGTGCTGGTCGGATACCTGAGCGAAATCGGGCAATTCCTGGAGAACGCCGACCGCTTCAATCGGCTTTCGGCCCTCGGGGCGGGAGAACTCCAGGTCTTCGCAGATCTCTTCTTCTGGTACTACGAAACCCAGCTACCGCAGGACTTCTTCGAAAACGACGAATTCTATCGCGCCGGCCTAGCAGGTGCATCGGTACTCCCGGTCGGCACAGCTGATTGGGCGGGCTTCGAAGTCAGAGCAACCGAATCCGCGACCTTCTTGCTGGAACGTTTTTACCAGCGCCTCCTTAATGCGGTGGAGGGGCTCAAACAAAGTTTTTTCGCTGGAGCGTCCAATCCGGCATTCACCGCGTCCGACCTACGCCAACTTTGGCAAGATGTCGGGCAGGTCCATGACCTTCTGGTGTCTTCGGACAGCATGTGGTTCGATACCGAAGCTCCCCTCGTCCCTGTGCTCCAGGTCATGCTCGATTCTATTCCGGTGAATCCAGACCTGATGGACCGAGCCGCTTTCCAAACCCTCTTCACGCAGGCCTTCGATGCGACACGGAGGCGGCACCTAACAGAGCTTTCTAACGGGCTGGCCCTCCTGTCGAGATCACTGCCAGTCCAGGCGGACTCCACCGGTCGGGTAGCGCCAAGCAGTGGCACTCGCATCGACCTGGCCCCGCGCCTCGGTGCGCTCCGCATAGCGCTGGCCAGCCTACTCAACCGTGGCTTCATGGCTCCTATAGGCGGCGTGGGCGGCCCTCCGCAACCCATGCTGGGCGGCCGGCCGACCTGGAACATGGGTCCCCTGGAAGAAGCTCTCGGCTACTTCGCTGAATACCAGGCCGCTCGCGGGGATACCTCCACAGGAGTCCCGCCGGAGCTCCGCGGATTGGCCCTAGGCGTGGCGGGTCGCTCCCTCGAGGAGCGCGTGCGGTGGTCCTTAAGCCGGGCGATGACGTTCGAGGTGAGTGTCGGAGGCGAAGGCCGGGCGTGGCAGGAGGAGGAACTCCAGGCTCGCCTGGCGGGATTCGATCAGGCCGCGCGCAGACTCGTCGGAATGTTGGAGATGGACGAGCAAGTCGGTGGGACTCCTGCCGGGACCGCCGTGGCCGAGGCCATCATCCTCGAAGCTTCCGACCTGCTCAGCGAAATCGACATGCTTCTGAGCAGCGCCCGTCTATATGAGCCGGTGAACGGAAACCTCGCTGTGTGGCGTGGTACCCGGCCTGCCTCTCTGGTCGGTTTCGGAGTACCCGACGCGGCCGGGCTCGAAGCCTATCTGGCCCAGCAGCGACAGTCACTGAAGATGCTAGCTGAGTATGCCGCACCCGTGTTGGGATATCTCGCCCTCCCGCCCGTTACAGAGCTTCTCCGCTACGACGGCCGGCGAATCGCACCTGGCACGGACAACCTCATTCAGCGCTGGCGCACCATTGTGCGCACCCTAGACGAGCACGAGAACAAGGCCCCGGGGAACGAGCTGGACGCGATGGAGCAGTTCGTCCGACAGGACATGGGGATCGCCACACTGTCTCAGTGCGGCTCGGGCGGTGTGACTGAGAGCGGAGCACCATCCCAAAGCTACTTCGGGTCGGTCGAGCGTCAGTTGAGAACGTCGCTCGCAGACCGGTGCCGTGACTTGGCCCGGATGGCTCTCTTAGGCGGGTACAACCAGCTCGCCCAGTTCCACGGCGAACGGTTGGCTGGCCGATTCCCGTTCGCCGACCTGGACACGCGGCCGGATGCGCCGGATGCCGACGTCGAGTCCGTGTTGGAGTTCCTCGAACTATGGGACCAGGTCACTGCCCCGCTCGACGGAGACCCCATCACGGTTGTGCAGACTCTCCTGGACGATGTAGTGCCCGTCGACTTCTTCCGCCAAATGGTGGAGATCCGAGCACTTCTCGGTCCGGTGGTATTGCCGAACGAAGAAGGAGTCCCCGGCGCCCTGGACGTCCGAACCCAAATGAGGACGAACCGGGATTCCGAGCTTCGAGCCGACCAGATCGTCGAATGGCGCTTGAGCCTAGCCGGCCAAGCGGTGACCTACCAAGGCGCCGGCGGAGTCGGAGAGAGCACATGGCGAGTGGGCGATGTTGTTGCGCTGAGTCTGACGTGGGCGTCAGAGTCTGCGCGGCGCCCTGTTCGTCAATCCGCGAGTCAGGCAATCTCTGTGGACGACGCAACCGTCACGTGGCGGTACGCTGGACCGTGGGCGCTGCTCAGGCTTCTCATGGAGCACCGTCCTGACGCTGCGGCACTGACCGGCGATCCAATCGTCGACCGTTCCACGGTCAATCCCAGAATCGTCACCAGGGCCCGGGACGCGGTGTCTGAGACAGCAGATCCGGTTGATGGGCTCGCGAGCGTTTTCATTCAACTCGGACTGACTCCCTCAACAGGTGGCGGAACCGTCATCTTTCCTCGTTTTCCGACTCGCCCGCCCCCACCCGCGGGTCGATAAGTAGCCGCAGGCCCTGCCCGACTTCAGGAACATTTGGCGCAACCCAGAAACGTATGTAGTCGGAATTCCTTGCGCGCGAGCGTCCCTTGTCGGATAATGTTGTCCCCCCTCCAACGGGGTAGTTTTTTTTCGCCGAAGAATTGCGGCTGCTGGAAGACACTAAAGTGAGCTCTGACGACTAAATGATCGCCGAACAACAGGTGGTCGCCCTTGAGGCGCTCCTGCGTCCCGTTCCCGGGGCGGACCCATCGGGTCGTTCATTGCAGTACGATGAGATTTACGATCGCATCAAGGATGCGAGACGAGCGGACGACTCGGTCGCGACCCGGGGGATTTGGGATCGGGACCTAAAGTCGGCGAATTGGAAGGAGGTCAGGCAACTCTGCGAAGATGCTCTGATTCAAGAAACGAAGGACCTTCAGATTGCGGCATGGCTCATGGAGTCATGGCTCCATCTAGAAGGGTTGCCCGGGCTACGGCGTGGGATGGAAGTGCTGCTCCAGTTGTCGGAGAGTTATTGGGAGATGGTCCACCCCGAGATTTCGCAGGGGATCGACTTCCGGATTGCTCCTTTCGTCTGGATCAACGAGAAAGTACCCGCTTCATTCGGACAGCTGGTTGTGGTGGATCCACAGACTGACCAGAGCTCTGAGGCGACGTGGGATGAGTG
Organism: Longimicrobiales bacterium; assembly: GCA_029245345.1. NCBI lineage: Bacteria > Pseudomonadati > Gemmatimonadota > Longimicrobiia > Longimicrobiales > Longimicrobiales bacterium. Next base: position 47,589 of record JAQWPM010000006.1, on the reverse strand, counting down.
GAATCGAGCCTTGTGGCTCGACAAGGTAGGGGCCCGAAGCCCCGATGATGAGGAACTCAAGGCGGAGATCGCCGAGTCTCACAGCATCGAGTCGTTTCGGGGGCTTTGCCGGAAGACGCCGGAGTCGTTCTTCCGTGACACCTCAGCTGTACTTGAGGACGCGATCGAAACGACGCGGGCATTAGAGAGCTTTTTGGATGACAGGCTGGGAGACGAATCCCCGAGCTTGGTTCGATTCAGGGAAGGACTCGCAGAGATCCTGACCTGGATCAGCGTAGTGATGAAAGAAGGGAGCTTCAGACCCGACATCGTGGAGGTACCAGTGGATACGAAGGAGGAGGAAGGCAGCGAGCCAGCATCCGTTTCGTCTGGCAACGTACCGTCCGTCGCCGAATCGGGTGCGATCCGCAGTCGGCAGGAGGCCTACCAGGTGCTGCTCAATGCAGCACGGTATCTGAAGCAAGTCGAGCCTCACAGCCCGACGCCTTATTTAGTGATGAAAGCAGTCTCGTGGGGTGACAAGACCCTCGATGACTTGTTACGCGAATTCGTTCGGAAAGGACTTAATCTGGAGGCGCTGTTCACGTTCCTCGGAATCGACCAAGGAGTCGAAGAAGAATGAACGCTGAAGCGGCTAACAAACCGGTGAGGAAAGCCCTCCCGGACTTACGAGGCACGGATCGTGATTACGACCCGCCCCGTTTTCAATCCTGGCCGATGGTGAGGAGATAACCATGGCAGAAAGCACGCAGCATACGCTGGACCGAGTGCGCCCGCCCAGGGTGCAGATTACGTACGACGTCGAGATCGGGGACGCGATCCAGAAGAAGGAACTCCCCTTCGTCATGGGCGTGATTTCTGATCTGGCAGGCAAGCCCGCCGAAGCACCCGCTCCGATGAAAGAGCGCAAGTTCGTCCAGGTCGACCGTGACAACTTCAATGATGTCATGAAGTCAGTCGGCCCGCGTCTCGCGTTCCAGGTCGACAATCAGCTCACCGACGAAGACAGCAAGTTCAACGTCGAGCTGAATTTCGAGTCGATGGAGGACTTTGATCCGGTATCCGTAGTTCAGCAGGTCGAGCCACTTCGGAAGCTGTTCGAGGCGCGTCAGCGTCTGAGCGACCTCCGCGCTAAGCTCGATGGTAACGACGACCTCGATCGCCTACTGATCGAGATTGTCGAGAACACGGATGGCCTCAAGGAGATCCAGGAAGCGACGGCTCCGGCCGAGGACGACGCCGAGTAATTTCCGGTGTCCGACTTCAAGCGACCAGAAACGTAAACGTCACAACATTAGATCTAGAGAGGGTCAGATGGCAAAAGAACAAGCGGCCTCCGAAGGAGGGGGCGCTGCGACCGAGGACATGAGTATCCTCGACCGGATCATTTCCGAGGGCAACATGGCGCAGGACGACGCCCAGGCCGAGCATGCAAAGAATTTGGTCGGTGAGTTCGCCAACCAGATTCTTTCGGAAGAGATCACCGTGTCTTCGGACTCGGCAGCAATGATTAACGAGCGCATTGCTCGAATTGATGAACTCCTGAGCGACCAGCTCAACGAGATCATGCACAGTCCGGATTTCCAAGAACTTGAAGGAAGCTGGCGCGGACTGTCGCACTTGATCTCGAATTCCGAGACGGGCGCACGACTGAAGATCCGTGTCTTGGCTGCCAGCCAGAAGGAAATTCAGGACGACCTCGACAAGGCTGTCGAGTTCGACCAAAGTCGGCTGTTCAAACTCCTCTACGAAGAGGAATACGGCACCTTCGGTGGTAACCCGTACAGCTGCCTCTTGGCCGACTTTGAGTTCGGTCGTCACCCACAGGACATCGCGCTACTCGAGAAGCTCTCGAACGTAGCAGCGGCGGCCCATGCCCCGATGATTGCGGCGGCAAGCCCCAAGATGTTCGACCTCCAGAGCTACACCCGTCTCGGTGCACCTCGCGATCTCGCGAAGGTTTTCGAGAGCTCTGAGTTGATCAAGTGGAACTCGTTCCGTGCAACTGAGGATTCGCGATACGTCTCGCTCGTGCTTCCGCACATCCTCATGCGCCTTCCGTACGGCCCCGACACGAAGCCGGTTGACGGCTTCAACTTCGTCGAGGAAGTCGATGGACGGGACCACCAGAAGTACCTCTGGGGGAACGCAGCATGGGCCCTCGGTGAGCGGATCACCAACGCTTTCTCGCTTTACGGCTGGACAGCGGCAATCCGTGGCGTAGAAGGTGGCGGTATGGTCGAAGGCCTGCCGGCGCACACCTTCAAGACGGACGAAGGTGACGTCGCGCTGAAGTGCCCGACCGAAATCGCGATCACTGATCGTCGTGAGAAAGAGCTGAACGACCTTGGCTTCATCTCACTGTGTCACTGTCAGGGGACCGACTATGCGGCATTCTTCGGTGGCGCATCGGCGCAGAAGCCAATGGTGTACAACACGCCACAGGCCAATGCGAACGCGCGTATCTCGGCACAGCTTCCGTACGTCATGGCAGCCTCCCGCTTCGCACATTATCTGAAGGTAATAATGCGTGATAAGGTTGGAAGCTTCATGACGCGTGGGAATGTCGAGACGTTCCTGAACCGTTGGATCGCCGACTATGTGCTCATCAACGATGATGCACCGCAGTCGGCGAAGGCCTCCTACCCGCTCAGTGAAGGACGTGTAGATGTGGTCGAGATTGCAGGTAAGCCGGGAAGCTACGCGGCTACCGTCTACCTCAAGCCGCACTTCCAGCTTGAGGAACTCACGGCTTCGATGCGACTCGTCGCGGAGCTGCCGCCACCAGCTGGTGGCTGATCAATGAACGGAGTCCGGTGAGGGGCGGGATCTTTCCGCTCCTCACCGGGTCCCGTGGCATAGCCACGTTTACTAAAGCGAAATACCCTGAGGAGGGTTGATGGACATCGTTCTCATGAAGGTCACGGACGTTCCGGGCCAGACACAACTCAACGGATATAAAGATCACATGGAGCTGTTTAGTTACAGCCATGGGATCGCGCAGCACGTGACGGCCAACGTCTCGAACACGGACCGTACCACCGGCCGTCCGATGCACCAGGACTTCAGCGTGACCAAGGACGTCGATAAGGCGAGCCCGTCACTGCTGCAGGGGTGTAACGAAGCCAAAGTGTACAAAGAGGTTTTGATCACCATTGCCCGTAACGACAGTGGTGCTGTGGTGAAGCTGTTCACGTACAAGATGGAAGACTGCATCATCTCGAGCATCGCAGTGGGCGGCGGCGGCGGCGGTAAGCCGACCGAATCGATCGCGATCAACTACGCGCGTATCGAGTGGACCTATTTCGCCCAGAAGGAAGAGGGTGGAGCAGGCGGAAACGCGGTTGCCAAGTGGGACGTGAGCCTGAACAAGGCCGTATAACCTCTTGGCCTTGCCTCGCGACTCTAAGTCTACCGAGGGTGCCCGGGCGCTGTTGTTCGATCGACTCGTCGATTTTGATCCGACCGAGCCGGTCGAACAGCAGCCTCTCCGGGTCCTTGACACCAACGGGGTCCGTGAGTCGGTCCAGAGGGAACTCGGCCGACTCCTCAACACTCGCTCCCCCACCCAGCCTGGCGAGCTGGAAGGCCGTGCCTGGACAGTGTTGGACTGGGGGCTCCCCGATTACTCTGGGTGGTATACGCGCTCACCACCCTCCCACCTGCGACTTTCCCGGCTCATCGAAGCTGCGATTCGCGCCTTCGAACCCCGTATGGTAGACCCGAAGGTCAGCGTTGAACTCTCCGATGGGAACAATCGGTCACTGCAAGTCTGGATCGAAGGGACTATTCGCATCGGCACGCTGCTCGAACCTGTCTCCTTTCCATTGGCACTCGAAGCTCGTGCCTCACGACGATAGGCCATGGCAGACGACGCCCGGGAAGAACTCCTACAGTACTATCAGGCCGAACTCACCTACCTGCGTGAGAAAGGGGCGGACTTTGCTGACCAATACCCCAAGGTCGCCAACCGCCTAGAACTGAGTCCGGACGAAAGTCCTGATCCTCATGTCGAACGGCTCTTGGAGGCTTTCGCCTTCCTAACGGCCCGCGTCCAACGCAACCTCGATCAGCAGTTCCCTGAGATCACAACCGCGCTGCTAGAGCTGCTCTATCCCCACTATCTGGCTCCGGTACCATCGATGACGGTGGTGCAGTTCAAGCCCGACCCAGAACAAGGGATCTTGACCACCGGGTACGAAGTCGCCCGCCACACCTCCATGTATGCCGAAGCGCACGGAGCCGGTGGCCTATCGGCCCGTTTCCGCACGTGTTATCCCGTCACGCTCTGGCCTGTAGAGGTCAGCTACGGAGGAATGGAATCGACCAATCAGTATGATTTCCTGGATGGTCGGGGTGATGTGGTGAAGGTGATCCGGATCCGAGTCGAGGCGGACGGCGTCCCCCTCAAAGATCTCGAGCTCGACTCCCTCCGCTTCCACTTCAATCGTGACCTGAAGGCGGCCACCGACCTCCACGAACTCGTCTTCGCCAACTTGGCCGGGGTAGTCGTGTTACCGGAGGGTGCAACACACCCCATCGAACTCGGGCCGGATGACGTGCAGGAAGTCGGGTACGGGGAAGACGAAGCGGTACTGCCCTACCCTCGCCATGCCCACCCGGGATACAGGCTACTGCAGGAGTACTTCACCTTCCCTCGTAAGTATCTCTTCATGGATGTGAAGGGACTCAGACCAGCGTTGAAGGGGAATCACTTCGACATACTGCTTCTCCTCAGTCGGGCGCCCGAAACCGACCTAATGGTGGATACGGACACGTTCGCGTTGGGTTGTACCCCAGCGGCGAATCTGTTCCCGCACACCAGCGAACCCATTCGGCTCGATCAGAAGAAGTCCGAGTACAGGCTCGTCCCCGATGCCCATCGGGAGGGGAGTACGGAGATTCACACGGTGGTGTCCGTGTCATCCTCTGAAGACAACTCAGATGAGACCCGACGGCTGCATCCCTATTACTCGTTCGATCATCACGCCGCTCACGAAAAGACTGAGGCCTTCTGGGTCGTACGTAGGACGGGAACAGGCCGGCGGGACATGCCGGGTACCCAGATGATGCTCTCGCTCGTGGATCTGGAATTCGATGCTCGGGTTCCGGCAGGCGATACGATTTACGCCCACACTCTATGCACCAATCGCCGACTGGCAGAGCAACTCCCTGCCGGCGCAAAGTTGACCACGGAGACAGGGGCACCTGTCCAGTCCATCGTGGCCATGAACAAACCGACGCCGCAGCTCGACCCATCCCTAGGTGGCGAAACCCGATGGCGGCTCGTCTCACACTTGTCGCTAAACCACCTGTCACTAAAGGGTGGTCCCGACGGGCTGGCCGCACTCAAAGAGATCCTTCTCCTTTACGCTCAGTACGACAGCCAGTCAGCGCATAGACAGATCAACGGGATTCGCGAGATGCACACCCGACCGATCGTCGAGCGACTCGGCCACGAGGCCTGGCGTGGCTTCGCTCGAGGCACTGAAGTCCGTCTGGTGTTAGATCCTTCGGCATTTCCAGGCTCCAGTCCATTCCTATTTGCATCAGTGCTCCGGCATTTCATAGCATTGTACGCTTCACTAAATTCCTTTACCCGCACCGTGGCTGAGGACAGCCGGCGACCTGGTGAAGTTTGGAAACAATGGCCCGCTCTGGCAGGAACCAAAGACTTCCTGTAGTCGAAGAACTACAGCAGGCAGGTTACGCATTTGATTTTTTCCAGGCGGTTCGCCTCCTGGAGACGATGCGGCCGGAGGCTGTACCGATCGGTACCGGTGCTGACCCCTCACTTGAGGCGATCCGCTTCCGTTCAGACCCGACCCTCTCCTTCCCTGCGAGTGAAGTTCTTGACGTCAGCCTCCCAGATGGAGAAGACGATGGGCCCGCAGAGGTCCTCGTCAGCTTTCTTGGATTGGCAGGGAGTCAGGGGCCCCTCCCCCAGCCCTTCACCGAGCTGTTGTTGGATCGGCTCGCGGCTGGAGACACCGCCACACGAGACTTCCTAGACATCTTCAATCACCGGCTCGTTTCCCTCCTGTACAGAGCAAAGGAGAAGCATCGAGTCGGAATGAGGATCCAGTCTCCGGAGAAGAGTCGGGTAGCCGATATGGGGCTATCCCTGATCGGAATGGGAGCCGATGCGCTGCGCGATCGAATGGACGTCGCGGATCGCTCACTTCTCTTTTACGCCGGCACGCTCTCCCATAGCCGACGCACCGCTGTCGGCTTGGAAGGACTTCTGTCGGACTATTTCGCCCACGCACTTCAACCCGATCCAGGCCGCCCTACTGGGCGCATAAGGGTCCGGGAGTTCATCGGGCGCTGGCACGAGCTTGGCGAGGACCAAGGAACGGTGCTCGGCATGCGTGACGGACGTTGCGTCCTAGGCGTAGACGCGGTCATGGGCGGTCGCGTCTGGGATCAACAAGGGATGATCGAAATCGTCGTGGGCCCGGTCGATTTCGATGCCTTCGAGCGCTTTCTTCCCGGAGGCGATTCCCTCGGCCCGCTGACCGACATGGTGAGTTGGTACCTTCGCGACGATCTCGATTTCGCGGTACGCCTGATCTTAGAAAGAGAACAGGTTCCGGGCACTGTTTTGACCACTGGCTCCACGTCTTCTCGGTTAGGACTCACCTCCTGGCTCAAGACTCGAGATTTCGCAGAGGACGCGGACGACGTGATCCTGGGCTGGCCCCTCGGCATGGGTACACGCACGCACGCCCCGTCCGAGACCGGAGCACGTTCCTGAGCGAGTCCAGTTCACTGACTCGTAGGCTCTTCAAGGTCGAGCCAGGCGAAGGTCGTAAGGTCCTGATGTTCGCGGCACTCGCGGGACTAATTCAGGCTGGCGTGATGGTGGGCCTGACTGCGGCTGACACACTGTTTTTGGCTCGGGTCGGGTTCGAGAAGATCCCCTACGTGTTCATTGCGAGCCCATTCGTGATGGTCGTATACGTGCCGGCGTTCGCTTTCCTAATCAGTCGGTTCGGCACGCCACGTACGATGCTGTTCACCTTGGTGGCGCTGATTGCTGGCGGGATCGGGCTCTTCGCCGCCATCCCCAACGTCGCTCAGGATGATCAAGGGATCGGCCTGATCTACTATGCAGCCCGGCTCTATTCAGAACTTTGGTATATCGCCCTCTATACGCTGTTCTGGAACTTCACGGACACGTTCTTCGACATTCAGGATGCGAAACGCCTCTTCCCTATCTTCAGTGCAGGGAGTGCCGCCGGGGCGATGGTCGGTGGTGGGATAGTCGCCGTAGTCTCTCAGGTCACCGGCCTGCGGGCGCTCTACTTGATCTGGTCCCTGATCGCGCTGGCAACGCTGCCGGTGGTCTCAGTCATCCGAAAACGGTACGAGGTACTGGAAGAGGGCGAATATGAGCCCGAACTGGGGTTAATCGATCAACTGCGGGAGACCGCAAAAGCGCTGTCACGCTCCCGTTTCGTTCTGATTCTGGTCTGCACGCTCTTTGCCGTCGTCGTGCTGAGCTCGATCACTGAGTACGAGTACTTACGAATCTTTTCCGGGCCACTGAACGAAGAAGAACTGGGTGCGCTGCTCGGCCGGCTTCTGGTGTTCGTCAACATCTTCAATCTCTTCTTCAGCCTCTTCCTCTTCAACCGACTCGTCCTCGCAGTGGGAGTCGGAACGGTCGCGTTGATCCAGCCGCTGGCCTATCTGGCGGCCTTCTACTTTCTACTATTCCAGGGGGGAGCGGCCGCCGCCATTTTCGCCTTCGTGGCCGTGCAGGGGATCCTTCCTTCCATCGAATTCAACAACCAGAATTTCCTCTTCAACGCGGTCCCAACGGGGGTCAAGCAACAGGTCCGCACCGCGGTCGAAGGGATGGCTGAGCCCGCGGCTACGGCCCTGGCCGGCCTGCTTCTGCTCGTGCTCGCCGAGGGGTTCCCATTTGTGCGCGTGGCAGGGATCGGCTTTCTCCTGGCGGGGGGCTACCTCGCGATCGCAATTCTGTTACGCAGTGCCTACCTACCCTCGCTGGTAGAGAACTTGCGACGGGGATGGCTCGACCTTTCGCGTCCCGCTAGCGAAGCACTCGGTGGGCTAGGGCCGGATGAGAAGGCTCATCTCCGAACGATCGCGGCCGGCGGTGACGGGGAGATGGCACACTGTGCACTACGCCTGCTTTCGATCAACGATCCCGATGCCGCGTTCGAAGCCACACTGGAATACTTGCCGAATACGCCCGACGAAAAAATGGCCACCGCCCGGTCGTTCATCGAAGCCTTGCTCCAACAGGCCGGACCCGACACGACCCGAGCCTTCCTGGACTGGGTCGGGCAGGCCAGAAACACGCGCGGGCCGGGATTTTTGGAAGAGATGGGAGGCCATGGACTGATCATGCCCTCTGAGGTGAAAGGGCTCATCGACTCACATCGGCCGGGCGAGGTCGCTGCCGCTGTGATCGTCCTGTGGCACTCATGGAATCCTCAGGATCGCCTGATGGCATCCGAGAGACTTGTCCGCCTTCTCGGCGGTTCGGTGGAAGAAGTCGCAGCCGGCCTTAGGGTGATTGGACGGCTGGAGGACGAGAGTCTGGCCAGCTATGCCGCCTCCCACTTGTTCGCTGAGAGCCCGAACATCCGGCGAGAAGCGATGGCTACTCTGCGCGCCGTCGTCACCCCTGACTCTGCAGCGCTCGTTCCAGACATTCTCAGAGCCTTGCCCGGCGCGGACGAGCGCAGTGAATACAACGGCCTCGAGGCTCTCGGTCGTATTGCCGATCCCACCTGTATCACCCGGCTACTGGAGCTCGCAGCAGATTTTTCGCCGCCTGTCCGCCGGAGTGTCCTGCGGGTGCTGGAACGTATGGGACTCCGAAGCGTGCCTAGCTCGGTCGCCGTCTTCACCGATCCCCGGCATCGCTACGCAGCACGGGCCATCGCGGCGCGCTTCCTTGGCACGGCCGCACGACCCCAACTAGAGGTTGCATGGCCGGGCGTGATCGACGTCGAACTGGAGCGCGCGTACCGGTACCGTGAATTCCGGGAAGGGCTCGGGGCGAGTCCGGTATCGACCTCGGGAATCCGCGTCCTGCGGCACTTCTATCGGGACGCACAGGAGAGAATCCTAGACTTCATCCTAGAGATTCTGAACATCGCCGGTCGCCTGCCATCCCACGAGATGCTCTCATCTTCGCTTCGATCTGCGCTCCCCAAAGAGCGCGCGAACGCACTCGAGACGGTCGAACAAGGGGTCCCCCGTTCGCTCTTCAAACGGCTCAAGCCCCTCCTTTTGGGCGCCGGCAGTGCAGTTGCGAACTCAGAAGAACGGAACCGGAAGGACCTCATCTCAACCAACGCGGTTCTCGATGCGGCGTTGGTCAGCCCCTTCGCCGTGGAGGCTTCGGCTGCCGCCGATGCTTTGTGGGTGGAGGAGCACCCCGAGATGCTCACTCGTCTTAGAGGGCGGCTGCCAGAGCTGCATGGTCAGATCTTCCGTGAGACGGTCGTCAAGCTCGCAGCCGACGGGCAGGAGGTCATGACCCCGGTTGACATCATGGATGCGCTGGCCGCTGCCCCGTTCTTCGAGGCGCTCACGGTCGCAGACCTGCAGAACATCGCTTTGCGGGCGATCGTCGAAGAGGTGCCCGCCGGTACGACTCTATTTTCCGGTGACGACCCAGCGAAAAGCGTCTGGGTGCTGATTGAAGGGACTGGCGTGTGTGACGGTGTGCCTATCGAGCCGGGAGCGCTCCTGGGTGATGGCGCCCTCGGGATTTTGGAGACCTACGGCAGCGAGGTCGTTTCGCAGGGGATGACGTTGGTCCGGGTGCCGACGGACATGATCATGGACCTGGCCGAGGCGAGTTCAGCTCTTGGCATTGAACTGATTCGTTATGCATCAGGAGCGTACGGTGTCGGCTCTCTCTAACGGACCGCGGCTAACCGCGACCCGAGAAGAATTGCAGGGGGCAGCCTGATGACAGCACCACGTCGGCGGAGCCTAAGGAGCCTGACGCTGGCAGTCCTGATCCCCTGCCTCCTCTTCAGCGCGACGCTGTCCGGGTGGATCACGTATCGCGATCTCTACGGCGTCATCCTCAATGACGGCTTCGAGATGAAGCTGGATGTCGTCAGCACGGGCGTCGCCGCATTCGTCCAGGGGACTGACCATAAAGAGCTCAGCCGCGGGAGGATCTTGAATGGCGTCACCGCCGATCCCGTCGAAGCGGTCCTGTGGGGTATCGAGAGCGGGCTGGGCGAGCTGGTCGAAGTCGATATGGTCAGTGGGAGCGCACTCCGTGCTGGGCCGCTCCCGTTCGAAAACCTGGCCGGGCTCGCCTTCGATGTGCCGGCTGGTCGACTCATTGCCAACCGCCCCGCCACCGGAGAGCTGGTGACGTTCCAGCCCGGTTCTGCGGAGGGGATCCCCGCCGGCCGAATAGCGGCCGGAGCTCGCGACATCGCGATGACCCAGGATGGAACCACTCTCGCCGCGGTTGGGCCGTGGGGTCTGCAGGGTTATACCCGCCAGGCGGACGGGACACTTAGACAAGCCTGGACCATGGATGTGGATGCGAACTCCGTGGCAATCTCACCCCACACGGGGCAACTCTTCGTCCTAGGTCCGGAAGGCGCCCTGAGCGTGGCGGACACACCCGGCGCTCCCTTGGTCAACGCCGGCTCGTTCAGCCCGCTCGATGAGTACACGGACCCTGGAGAAATCAGGGCAATCCAGCAGATGACGAGCAGCCCGCTCACGGACGAACTGTTCGGTGCCGCATCCCAACTTCTGGCACTGGATCCGACCGAACTGACGGCCGACGTCGCGGACTTTCGTCGAGGCTATCGGGACCAAAGCGGAACAATCTATATGGGCTATGTCGAGCCCATGCAGAGGATCCGCTCGAAACTCGACCTGACCTATCTGTATACGCAGAACCTCGTCCCCGGGGATTCCATCCAGTACATCCTCGACGGCACCCCACTCGGTGATGACCACTCGCCCATCGGCACACGTGAGGCGCTCGAGTCCGACGCTGACATCCGCGGCCTAACGGACGTCGTGGACCAAGGCACGGTGTACTCGTCGGGGATCGAGGACTCGGAAGATTGGGGCCTGCTCAAGTCGGCATACGCTCCGATCTTCGAAGACGGGGACGGCATCACGGGTATGGTCGGCACCGACATCTCAGTTTCGACCATTCAGGATCGTACGCAGATCGCGCTTGCCAAGGTCGGCCTGGTCACAATCGTCGTGCTCTTCCTAGGAGGACTGGGATCCATCCTGATTTCCCTCCGACTAACGGGGCCTCTGGCAGCCGTTCAAGAAGGGGCGACGCGCGTGGCGGCCGGGCGGCGCGGGGAACGTCTGGCTGCACCTCGGCTGCGCGACCTGGCGGACCTGACCACCTCGTTCAACGAGATGACACAGAAGCTCACTTCGGCAGTCGACAAGCTGACAGACGAGACGGAGCGCGTGGAATCGATGCGCAGACGTCGGCACCTGGTTCACGAATTGGCGACCCGGGCGCGCCAGGGTACTCCCCTGCCCCCCGGCCTGGCCGCGAGTCGCGAGCACGGTGAAGGGGACGCGGTCATGCCCACTAGGATCTTGGTGACTGGCCCCCGGGAGAACCCGCTGGTGATCGCGATACTGACCGATTCTCCGGATGCTCTGGCAGCGCTTGCCGAGCGCGAAGAAGTCGCGGTCGTGAGTGATCGAATCATCACCCATGACGGTCCGGACCCCGAGGTACTGATCGAGGCGCTGAGTCGCTTCTGCACCCCGGACGAGACGTCGCTGCTCGTGATCCAACCCACTTCGCGAACCGCGTGGTCGGTCGGATCGCTCATCGTCAGTGGGCAGATGACAGAGTCGGGAAAGCCGTCCACTGTCAGCCTGAAGCCGGGCGAGAGCATCGAAGTGCCCGTCCAATCACAACTGGATTTCTCACTTGGTGCGGACCTCCCGACCGGAGGTCACCCGTGGCGACTATCGATCGAGGAAGAATCGGTATGATCGGGATGACGCTTGCGGAACGGATCTTCCTGCTCAGGCGGGCACGGGCCTTCGCCCGTCTCTACGACAGGGAACTCGGATCGATCGCATTGGCCTGCAAGGTCCGGCAGTACGTAGCCGGTGAGGTTGTGGGTCGCGCCGGGCGACCACTCCGATACTTGCACCTCGTCGCGGATGGACGAGTGTTGGACGGGGCAAGCGGAGCACTTCCCGCCGTGTTCGGTGCGACGTCACTCCTCACCGGCCAGTCCCTGGAGAACGACCTCCTGGCGGACGCGGAGAAGGGTGCCGCCTGCCTGCTGCTTTCGCGGCCTCACTTCCTCACTCTGGTGAACGAATACCCGCCGCTCCTAGTCAACCTGCTGAACGAATGGCGGGAGGAGCGCAGCCGCGAATGACGATTCGGATTCAGAACCTCCTGGTCATCCCACCCATCTTCCTGATCCTGGGTCTCGCGGTTGGGCTCCTCGCGGACACGGCTGTCCAAGAAGAGATCATCTGGGGACTCGAAGAGGAGGCGGTCGCGATGGCGGTGACTGTCGCTGAGATGACCGGTTTGACCACCCTCGATCGAGTAGTGGCTGGCGACGCTGAAGCGACCGAGCGACTGCGATCGCAACTCCAGGGCGTGGCACGGCACGGGTTGGCCCAATCGATCGTGCTCTACTCCCGGGGGCAGGGCCGAGCAGTCCTGGCGCTGCACAGGGACTCGACCGCGACTGACATGGAGCAACCCCTTTGGGACCGCCAGCTGAGCGGCATCTCGGGACAAACGGTCCTGGGTGCAGTCGGCGACTGGGGGCCCTACTCGGAATCGCTGGCGGCAGCTGCGCCGATTCAGGCCCTCGGCGGAGAGGCAGACGGTGGTGGAGTCGCCTTGGTCGTCGTTGGGGCGTCTCGACTGACATCTCTCACTGCGGAACTGAGGAGTCGCCTAATGACCATGGTGCTTCTGCTCACTTCCATCGGCGCAGCAGCGGCTCTTTTCCTCTCAAGGCAGGTCGGACGGCAGGTCCGGGAGCTCGCGAGGGTGGGCGCACAGGTCGCTGCTGGTCGATACGAGTCCAATGTCCAGGTCTCGGGTGTCACGGAAGTACAGGATCTGTCAAATACGCTGGGCACAATGGCCAGCATTCTCTCTGACGTGTTCAGTCGGGGGCGACGAGCCCTCCTGATCGGCGATCCCTTCCATTTGAATCGACAGACGGCAGCTGCTTACCGCGACTCACGCGAGGTGCAACGACCGCAGCCAGAGGGAATCCAGGTCGAAGTCAGCCACATCGGGGAAGCACCTCCAGGGTGCTTCTATGGCTGGGGAGAGGTAGGCGACCAAGTCGCCCTGTGGGTCGGTGAGATGGCGGGAGGACGAGCTTTGGACCTCGCGGTGGAGGCGGCGACTGCCAACCGGATGATCGATCGAGGGTTGAGCTACGAGTCTCCGGACGAAGTGTCCCGCTCCGTCTCTCGCCTGTTCGATTTCAACTCACTTCAATTCGCCATCTACAGTCGGGAGGCGACCGACGAGCCGCAGTGTCTGGTTCTCCAGGGGAGCGGCTCACTAGTGCAAAAAGGCGAGTACAGCGTGATTCACTCCTTTCAGTCCGAGCACATGGACACGCTCGCCGGATCACTGTCGCTCTTCAGGGATCTTCCCCTTGACCAAGCGTCCAGAGAAATTCCCTATGCGTTGCCGGACGACCTTGCTGGCGTCCTTCTTCTAATCAGGCCATCGCGACCACACGATCAGGAGGTCTCATCGTGACCCAGTGGATCAAGAGTAAGAATGAGCTCATGTTTGTTCTCGCAGCGGCGTTCATTCCGTTCGCCCCAAGCGGGGCATCGGCTCAGGTCGGAATCGCCGGCGAAGTCACCTCGTCCTACGTATGGCGAGGCTTCGAGATCGACGACGCATTCCAAGCCCAACCAGACGTTTGGTTCGACGTCGGAAACCTGACGTTCGGCGCGTGGTCGTCCTGGGCCCTGAACGGCGACGGTTCTGAGATCGATCTGTACGTCTCGCTCTACAAGGAGCTCCCCTTCGGTGAGCTAAACCTGAGCGTGACGGATTACTTCTATCCGCAAGCCGAGGGCGATCTCAGCAGCTTCAGCAACTTCAATGGTGGTGGTGACGGAGCCCACATGCTGGAACTCGGTGCCGAGTTCACGCCGACAGCAGCCCCACTCACCTTCATGGTCGCGTGGAATGCTTACAATGACCCAGACAATGCAGCTTATGGCCAGGTCGGCACGGACTTTTCCCTAGGTGATTTCGCGGACGTTCATGGGGAGGCAGGACTTCTTCTCACGGACAGTGAGAACTACTACGGAGGTTCGGCCGGGGACATAACACACTTCGGAGTGTTCTTGAGCCGCGGCCTGAGTCTCGGAGAAGTAGCGCCCTACATCTCGACAGGGTTCGTCCGGAGCGAAATCGAAGACTCCAACTATTGGATCTTTGCCATCGGCTTCTGAGCCAAGGCAGTTCGGCAACGCAAAGACGGCCCCCACTCTTGTGGGGGCCGTCTTTTTTTCGGCTAATGCGGCCGCGGTGGCGGCCCACCCCGGCTTCGCGGACGCGTCCGGATCGCCACGACGCGAGGCGGAAGCTGACCGGTCGCCTTGAAGGCGGACAGGACGCGCAGCTGTTCGAACTTTTGCTGCTGAAGAAAGGTCATCTGGTGCCGCTGGAAACACTGGGCGAGGTATTCGTCGATGAGTTTATCCGCCTTGAGGAACAGTGCCTCGTTGTCCTCAAGATTCCTGAAGTACGTATCCCAGATTTTTGACGGCATTCCCTCGTTCATAATTTTCAGGTAAGCACGGAAATACAGGGAGTGGGCTACCCGAGAGAGGTTGTCAGAATACACCGTGAACTTGGTGCTGGCCTCACCGCTGACACCCATAGTGACCCCGGACTGGATACCGAACTTGGTGCCTGTGAATGCGGATGCCTCGAACTCCAGTCCGAACTTGACCCCGATCCCCGCGGTCAACGAGGCTTCTGCTTCGCCCTTGAAGATGTCATGCCCGCAGACCGGTCACTTGGGGCTCGCAATTCTTCCGCGTGGCGTGCGCGCTGACAAGCGTGAGTCACGTCGCTACGAATCGTCTCTGTTACCTTTCATCATGAATCTGACACCAGCCGAGAAACCCGTCGTTATCCGTGCTGTAGAGGCCTACCGCAAAGCCAAGACGAAGCACGTGGGCCAGTTTTATGGTCCGACTGCTGACGCGATTCTCGAAGAACTTGCGCCGTCTCCAGTCCGTTGGACGGCACTCGCTTCGTTCGTCATCTCTGAAGCCGAAGAGCCCAGTCGAAGGAAGCTCTAGAACCCCGGGCGCGGCAGCAGAATTCCAAGATCGCTGTGTGGCCTGCTCTGTCCGTGATCTTCACTGGCGAAGGAGGTACATTCAGAGGGACTATTCGGAGAACGCGCTCCCCGAGCGGGGGGTGGGACCTTCGGTCCGACATGGCGCACTCTACTCGGGAGGGCGCGAGTCAAACGCATGCGGAGGGACGGTGGCTAGACGCACGAATTACGGCTTCGAGAAGAAGCAACGCGAAGCGCGGAAGCAGCAGAAGAAAAAGGAAAAGGCCGAACGCCGAGCCGCTGAAGAGGCAGCCGCATTGGAGGCCGAACGCGGGGCAGCTGGGGACGAAACCCCGCCCGAGTCGGGGCCGCCCGATAGCGACTGATGGGGAGCCAGCGCTCGACCGGGAGCTAAACGCACGCATCGATGCGCTGTGCGAGGAAGGTCGTGAGTATTGGCACCGTTTCGACGCGGAGGTTCGCCAGGACGACTGGCACCCCTTCGTCCCCGCCGACTACGACGCCGTCCGAGCAGCACTTGTGTCGCTCCGTAAGCCGGGCCGAAGGTTCCTAGAGTGGGGATCGGCTACGGGCGTCATCACGATCATGGCGGACCTGCTCGGCTTCGATGCCTGCGGCATCGAGCTGGACTCGTCCCTCGTCGACGTGGGGCGAGACCTCGCCGCGCGATCGCATTCGAACGCGCGGTTCTCAACTGGGAGCTTCATTCCGATGGGATGGGAATGGAAGCATTCCGGAGCAACCGGTCGCCACGGAACCATCGGGCAAGGGGCCTCCGGCTACCTGGAACTCGGGCATGCGCTCGACGACTTCGATGTCGTATACGGATTCCCGTGGATGGGGGAGGAGCCGATGATGCTCGACCTGATGCGCGACCACGGCGGCGAAGACGCTCACTTGGTGCTACACACAGCCCAGGATGGAACGATGACGTACCGGGGCGGCAAGATCGTATAGCTCGTGATGTCTGCGAAGAAAGAGGCTCCGGACGTTCCGCTAGGTGCGCCTGTAACGGCCGCGTTCGCGCTGGATCTGAGATGGCCGGTCCTTCTGCTTCGGTGCCGGGCCCGGTGCTGCCTTTTGTTGCACTTACTTTATGAATCCAAAATACTTAACAAAGAATCTCTGCTGTCTCCGGAAAGCGCAGAGGGTCCCGGATCACTCGGCTTACACCTCGCGACCCGGGGAAGCATTGTAGTCACCCAGCAGAATTCCAAAGTCGTTAGACCGCTACCCCAAGTCCTCAACAGATGAGTCGCATGAAGAACCTGCAGTGGCTGGTGGTCGTGGTCTCGCTTTTCGGTTGCGGTGATGGTTCAGAGGCGTCGGTCGACGAGCGTTCCAGCCTGAAAGTGGTGATCGTCGGCCAATCGCTCATTGAACACGATCCGCGGGGTTATCTGGACGCGCCACTCTGGACTGTGGCTCCCATCCTTCGGGGCGCGGACGCGGTGTTCACAAATCTAGAAGTGGCGATTGGTGGTCCGGCGTGTTCGTGTGAGCCAACCCGAACGGATGTGTACTTCCATGGGGCCGAACCCGATGTCCTCGACTACCTGAGCGATCTCGGCGTGTCGCTTCTGTCCCTGGCCAACAATCACTCCTGGGACTACGGAACCGACGGCGTGTTGTCGACGATCGCAGAAGCCGAGGCGCGTGGATTCACCCATTCCGGGACGGGTGCCAACATCTCGGCCGCTACGGCTCCAGCCTCTCTCGCTGTCGATGATCTCTCGCTGTCTTTGATCTCGGCCGCGTCGGTCAACTCCCCCGATGGCGCCCGTGCGACCGAAGAACGAGCCGGCGTGAACATGCTGGACCCGGCCAACGAAGCCGATTGGGATAGGAATCTCGCCAGCGTCCGGACGGCGAGCGCGAGTTCGGACGTGGTAATCGTCTACCAGCACTTCCAGACAGATGCTGAGCCCGGATGGCAGGAGGCTTGGGCGAGGGCTGCTGTTGACGCCGGTGCCGACATCTATGTCAGTCACGGCGAGCCAACGCTGGCTGGAGTGGAGGTTTACCGGGGCGGGTTGATCCTATACGGCCTCGGCAACTTCATCTTCCACACCAAGACGGAACTCGGACGCTACACTTCGGACGTATGGGAAAGTGTCATCGCAGAGGTCCTGGTGGGGGTGGGAGGAGTCGTGGACGTCACGTTCACCCCCATTGTTCTGGATCCAGGCTCAGAGGGCCCACTCTTCTTCGAGACGCGGGGTTACCCCGAGGTCGCAGCGGGTGAGATCGCAGATAGCATCCTTCAACGACTCGTTGACCTTTCGGTCCCCTACGGAACACGGCTCGAAGTGACAGATGGGACAGCGACGCTGCGCCTGCGTGAGCAGCGGTAGCGATAGCGGTCTAACAAGAAATTGCTGCTGTCGCGGGAGACTAGACAGTCCCGGATCACTCGGCTTGCACCTCGTGACTCGGTGAGAGCATTGTAGTCGCGCAGCAGAATTCCAAAGTCGTCAGATGGCGCCGGCCTAGCTTGAGTGGTGGAGGGCTACAGCCACTGGCACCACGCCATTCAGCTGTTCGCAGTCTGCGCTACCGCACCCGCACATACCCCACGCCGTCTCTGACATCGATCTCGGTGCCATACGGCGCCGAACGCTCCCTGAGGTCGTTCAGGATCTTCTCCGCGAGATCACCCCGAGCGAGCATTGGACGGCCTCGCACCCAAGCGGGCATTCCGAATCCAAGCGTGATCGGATGGAGTGCCAGTTCTGTGAGCTCTCCGTTAGCGAACGTGGGCCGTGCAACCACGGACTCCCAGATCTCGGGGTTGGCCGGGAAGCCCGTGGTCTCGTTGCTGTAGCGCGACATGTTGAAGTCAGCCACATGGTTGTCGGCCTCCAGGCCGTAAGCCTCGTAGTTCTCGGCTGGGAGTCGGAGCAGCGTCTCGTTTTGGAAGACGAAGTCCCCGAGCGAGTAGAAGATCGGCTTCCCTTTGTAGATCTCTATTCCACGCAAGACGTGCGGGCCGTGGCCGACAAACATTGTCGCGCCGGCGTCGATCATCGCCCGCGCGAATTCGACGATGAAGTCGGCCGGTACGGACCTCGCTCCCTTGCTCTCGTGTGCATGGATCGTGACGAGGACGTGGTCGGCCAACCGACTCGCGTTGTTCACGACCGCGGCGATCTCAGCCAGGTCGTCCGAATTCGGCGTCGTGATGACACCGGGCTCCCGGCCCTCTACGAACACTGTACCGAGCGCCTGTGCACCCGACTCGGTCCGGTTGAAGCGGATCCCCACTGCCTCTAGCGCCTCCCCGAGCCGGTCGATCTGCCCGGCAGATGCCGCGCGCGTCGTCGTGTAACGTAGTGGGCTTAGCCCCGGGCGAGACCTCATGCTGCCACGGGCTTCGCCGGCTCGTGAATGCTCCGGGAACGTGGAAGCCATCGAAATGATCGCCACCCGCCCACGAGCGGTCTCCAGGAAACGCGCCTCCCGTGCTTCCGCGAGGCTCTCACCTGCGCCCGCGTGCACGAGGCCGGCTTCATCGACGTACCGCGTGGTGAGGCGCAGTCCCTCGACACCGTAGTCTCCTGTGTGGTTATTCGCCCTCGACACCATGTCGATTCCCGCCCAAGTGAGTTCCTCCAGAAGCGCGGGATCGCCTCGCATCCACGTTCCGCCGCTCTGATGGGCAGGATACGGCTCGAAGTCATGAAACAGCATCTCGAGGTTGGTAAATGCCGCGTCTGCGCCACGGATGAGTTCGATCATCTCGAGGAAGTCGGGCTCGTCGTAGACCGACAGGCGCCGTGTGATGATCGCGTCCCCGGTCAAGGCCAGCGTCATCTCCTGGGCCACCGCCGAGACGCCCGTCAGGCAGATCATGAGGACGGTGAACATGGTCGAGGGAATGAGCCTCATAGCTGCTTCTCCGGTTGTGCTGTCGTGCTTCCGCTGTGCCGACCAATGTGAAGAGTGACCGGGTCAAGCGCGAGTGTCGAATAGTTCCGGATGAAAGGATTGCATCGCCGCGCGCGGCCCTGATGGGCGCAGGGCTCAGGATCTTTGCCTACGGGCCACACAGTCAATGGGAGCGCCATGTGACAAGACATTGCTGCGGTCGCGGGATGGCTGTGAGGGGTCCGGGATCACTCGGCGCGAAGACGTCTAAATCATTGACGGATAGCACGACCTGCCTTTCTTGCCGAAACGGGACGTCGGCTTCTGCCGGCGTCAATCGACAAGGGTGTCGACAGAGTTGAGGAGAATCGGGCCAGCACCCCCAGTTCTGGTTGTCCGGATTCAGCTGCCTAAGCTTCTGCAAATCCCAGGTCTTCCGGACGCGCCCTAGTCATCCGGCACCCTTCCTTGTCTCACTGTCATCCCCGCCCTACCGTGCATTCTGACGCTAGACTACGGTTGGCTTTCCCATCCTTTTGTCGCTCCACACAAGACCGGCCCGGTACCCATGCCCACCCGCTTCCTAGCCATTTTCGCCCTAATCGCCCTCGTCCTCACCACCCCGAGCGCGACGACGGCCCAGGGCTACGACGTCCTCATCCGCAACGGCACGGTCATCGACGGCACGGGTGCCCCGGGATACAAGGCCGATGTCGCTATCGCCGGCGACCGGATCGTGGCCATCTCGCGGACGCCGATCGACGCCGCCCTCGCGCGCACTGTCATCGACGCGACCGGGCGGGTCGTGACGCCGGGCTTCATCGACAATCACTCGCATACACAGCTGTCGATCGCCGACGATCCGCTCTCCGAGAACTTCCTGCGCCAGGGCATCACGACCATGGTCGCGTCCCTGCACTCGGGCGATCAGCCGTCGCCGCTGGACGCATGGGCCACCTCCGTCCGCTCGGCGCCCAACATGGCTTACTTCGCCGGGCATACGTGGACGCGGAAGCAGGTGATGGGCATGGACGACCGGGCCCCTACCTCGAATGAGTTGGAGCAGATGAGGGCGTTAGTCGCGCAGAGCATGCGCGAAGGCGCGATGGGGTTGTCGACCGGCCTCCTCTACGTGCCGGCGAACTATGCCGAGACGGAAGAAGTCATCGAATTGGCGAAGGTGGCCGCCGGCTTTGGGGGCATCTATGTGAGTCACATGCGGGGCGAGGGCGCGGGTCTCATCGAGTCGGTGGCAGAAGTGATTCGCATCGCGGACGAAGCTGCAATCCCGGCGCAGATCAACCACCACAAGGCCGCCGGCGCGGGGCAGTGGGGCTGGAGCGAACGTACCCTGGCCATGATCGACTCGGCGAACGCGGCCGGACTCTCGGTGGTGCACGACCTCTATCCGTACCCCGCCAGCAGCACGGGTTCGGGCATCCTCTTTCCGCAGTGGACCCTGGCGGGCGGCCCTGGCGATTTCGCGGCGCGCATCGCCGACCCTGCGATCCGTGAGCAAATCGAACGTGAGATGCGCGTGATCTGGGACACGGATCGGGGTGGATCGGATCTGTCGCTGGTGCAGTTTCGGGTGCTTCCGTCGGATCGCTCCTACGACGGCAAGACGCTGGCCGACTACGCGGCGGACCGGGGATTCGGCCGCATGGATCAGGAAGCGGGCATCGATCTCGCGATCGAGCTCCAACTCAACGGCGGCTTCAGTGCGATCTACCACATCATGGACGAGGCCGACGTCATCCGCATCATGCAACATCCGCTGGCCATGATCGAGACCGACGGCGACAACGTCGGATACGGTGTGGATTATCCGCATCCGCGCAGCTACGGAGCGTTCCCCCGCGTGCTGGCGCGCTACGTCCGTGAACTCGGTGTACTCACGCTCGAGGAAGCGGTGAAGAAGATGACCTCGATGCCCGCCCAGTGGCTTGGGCAGAATGATCGTGGCGTGATCGCGGAGGGCATGCTGGCGGACGTGGCGGTCTTCGACCCCGACGTCATCGCGGACCGGGCGACGTACACGGATCCCCACCAGTTCAGCGTGGGCATCGAGCACCTGATCGTGAACGGCGTGCCGGTGATCCGCGCCGGCTCGCTGACGGGGGAGAAGCCGGGGCGCTGGCTTCGAGGCCCAGCCCGGCGGCGTTTGGGGGCGTAGCCTAGCAGCTATCTAGGCAGTAGTCGCGACTAGTTCATCAGCGCCCCAGGGCGTGTCAGATTGGCTGTTTAAATGGCCTCGTCATCAAACGGGTATCCGTCTCCCGAGAACGCTGGACAGATGGTTGAGGTCCAGTCCCGGACGGGCGGGCTCGGGCGCCCCTGTGGCCATGTGCGGCGCGGTGCATGGCGTACTCCTTGTGTGGGCACTGGCATGGCTCTAGTGCGGCGGCGTGTCGCCCCCCTGCGTCCGTCACCCTATCGGGCGGACGATCTCGTATCCCCGCGGCGGGTCGGTCCCCAGGAGATGCCTCACGAAGTAGTCCCAGGTTCGCCGGATGACATACGGTTCGTTGGCAAACCCGTGGTTCCTGTTGGGAAGCACCAACAGATCGAAGTCCTTGTTGGCCTTGACGAGCTCGTTGATGAGGAGGTGGTTGGCATTGGGATGGACGTTGTCATCCAACGTTCCGTACATCAGGAGGAGCTTGCCCTCAAGCTTATCCGCAAGATGCTGGTTCGCCTGACCGTCGAAGGAATCGGTGCCGTCCGGCTTCTCTTCCAAGAGCCCTTGGTACTTTTCTCCCCAGGTGAAGTCGTAACTTCGGTTGTCGTGATTCCCGGCGCTGGATACCGCCACCTTGAAGAAATCTGGATAGCTGAGGAGCGCGTCGGTGGAGGAAAAGCCGCCACCAGAATGTCCGAAGATCCCCACCCGGTCCAGATCCATCTGAGGGTAGCGCTGGGCCAGCTTACGCATGGCGGAGATGTGATCGGGGATCCCGTTGTCCCGCATGTTGCCGTAATAGGCGTCGTGAAAGGCCTTGTCCCGCATGGGGGTGCCCAGGGCGTCGATGACGAACACAATGAAGCCCAGCTCTGCCATCGCGGCAGCGTTACCCGGCGCGGACACCGAGGCCTGCCGGGAGCGGATCGGGCCGATCTGCGGCCCCGGATAGATATAGTCCACCACCGGGTAGAGGGCGTCCTCGTCGAAGTCGGACGGGAAGTAGAGAAACCCGTGGAGCGGCGTCACGCCGTCGCGGGCCGCCACGGTGAAATGCTCTGGATAACGCCACCCCTGGGCCAGGAGTTCGGAGAAGTCTGCCGTCTCCAGGGTGGTGAGCACCTGGCCGTCGGTGGCACGCACGACGGTGGTCGGTGGCGTGTCTGGTGTGCCGAACTGGTCGACGAAGTAACCGCCCGACGGGCTGACCCAGATTTGGTGGTCGGCGTCCTCGGGAGTAAGCAGCTCAACACGGGTCCCGTCCAGGCGGGCCCGGTAGAGCTGCCTGTAGTAGATATCCTGACCGGTCTCTCGGCCCACAGCGGTGAAGTATGCCCAGCGGCCCTGGTCATCCACATGGAGGAGGTCCAGGACCATCCACGGACCCTCGGTGATGCGGTTCTTCATCTCGCCGGTCGACGCGTCGTAGAGGTATAGATGGCCCCATCCGTCGCGCTCGGACCACCACACCACCTCTTGGTTGCCGTTGACCACCCGCCAGTTGGGTGGACCGCCGGAGCGGCCGTTGGCCTCCACGTAAGTCTTGGACCGCTCCTCGAGGATCATGCGCGGCTCGCCGGAGCCAGCGGCCGCGGTGTAGAGCTGCAGGGTGTCGTAGCTTCGCACGGCCCGTGTGAAGAAGACCTCGTCGGAGCCTTCGCCCCACTGGGTGTCCTTCCAGATGGTATCGGATGCCAGGCCGCAGCATGCGGTGTTCACCGCGTCCATAGGATCCAGACCTACCTTGGCCGACGTGCGGGCTTCCACGTCGAACAGGTGGATCTCGTACGTGGGAATCACGGAGTCGCCGGGAAGGGCGACACGGTAGCTGTGCAGTCGCGGACGTCCGGTCTGTGCTTCCAGGAGGTGCAGCTCCTCCACCTCCCGCTCATCGAACTTGTGGGTCACGATGCGCCGGGAGTCCGCCGACCAGTACAAGACCGGGGGTGGCCTGACGTCCTGACGCGCAAGTGTGACCACGTTACAGCACCCCTCCGGCGACACGGCGTAGCCGAAGTGCTCCTCCCCGTCGCTGGAGAGCTGGATTTCTTCTCCCGTCTCGACAGACTGGACCCAGAGATTCTCGTCGCGGGAGAACGCCACCCAACGGCCGTCAGGGGATTTCCGTTCGGTGCGCGGGTCGGCAGATACCGAGTCCGGGCCGCTGCACACGTAGGCGTCGATGGTGCACGTCCACCGCACGGAGTCAGCGAGGTGGAATCGGATGGACTGGCCCCCCGCGAACTCGAAGGACTGGAAGGGGAGCTTGGTGCCCACGTACGAGGTGTCTGCGGCCAGCGAGAGTGCGGCGGCGAGTCGATGGTGATCGAAGGCGGCACGCCGGGAGGGCACATTGGGGTCCACGAGGATGAACTCGTGCCCCTCCTCCCCGCGATTCCGGTACCAGAAGCGGTCTCCGTCGAGCCACTGGGGATCCATCTGGTCTCCCCGCACGAGGGTGCCGGCATTCCAGGAAAGAAAGCGATCCGCCCGGGCGTAATCGCTGCTCGTCACCTGTCCAAGGGCGACCCACGGAGATGACGCGAGTGCCAACGTCACAAGGGTCATAGCTCGCAGGGCAGACAAGGGACCTCCAAGTGTGCAAGGGAACAACCCCGAGTATCGGGAGTTGGCTGCGCACCACAATGCTTCGCCCGGTGTTTGGCGGCAAGCCGGACGGAGGAGGATGTCGCAGGGCACGCCCGAATGGGGCTGTCTTATGGGTTCCCGAAGAGATCGTGGAGGATCCGGCGAACCGGAAGACGCCGGGCTCTGTTAGAACCGCACTCCCACCATCACCCGGGGGCGGGGGGGCGGCCCCGACGATCTCGTACTCCCCGGACGCACCGATCCCCAACCGCAGGCCCAGAATGCCACACTTCGAGCTTCGCCAGGGAATACATGCAGTACTGAAAGAGGAAGTCCTAGACCGGGTGCGGCTCCTGACGAGAGCGAAGGTCTTTGTGCGAGAGCGACCAGTGCTGCTCGCGCTCGAGGTGGACCTGCGCACGCGCCTGCCATTCGGTTGTTGTCCGGACGTCGGGCGTGGGCCGATGAGTGTCGCGTATGTTCTACGCTCCGGGCTGCACGGGAACATGTCCACAGGAGGCCGTCTCCCGCTCCCTAGGGAACCTCTGCACAAGTCTGATGGGCCGCGCCAGGGGTTTTGCACGTGCTCAGGCTAGGCGCGACAACGAGTCGTGGCCATAGCTACGGCGAGGAAGAGAGACGACCCATGGGCCCGCCTGCACCCAACACCATTGTTGGTACCGTGTGACGCAGTTGTGGGTTAGGACCGATGCATCCGTTCCTGCGTCGTTGCTCCTCCGTCGCGGCGATCCACCCGATGTCCTACATTCGCCCACGCTGAATCCCCGGATACCCCGAGCTGGCGTGAACGCCAGGCCGCCCCGTTCGCCCCCCTGATTGAGCCCATCATGAGCCCTCCCCGACCGGTGACAAGGATCGTCTTGCTCACCGCCGTCCTGACCATGGTGGCGTGTGACAGCCCCGGCGCGGGTTCCGTCCCCGTGGCCCAGGTAGGTGACTGGATCCTGGCTCAGGAGCGCCTGGCCGACCTCCTGGTCCTGGCTCAGCCCCTGCCCCTAGACTCCGCCACCGTGGGAGCCCTTGTGGATCAGTGGGTCTCCATGGCAGCCCTGGCCCAGCGCGTCAGCGGGGGGGCGGACCTGGATGGACAGGAAGCCACGGACGCATCCCTTTGGCTCGAGAGGAGGGAGGCAGTGCTTGAGGCTGAGCGCCGCGCCCGCTTGGGGAGCTCCGCGCAAGTCTCCGCAGGGCAGGCACGGGCCGAGTTCCAGGCCGACACCATTCTGCTTCTGGCCCAAGTGCTCCGCCGGACCGGCACCTTCAACTCGGACGCGGAGCGGGACCTCCAGCGGAGAACGGCCCAGAGCATCGTTGATGACCTCATCGCCGGAGGAAGCTGGGCTTCAGCCGTGTCCCAGAGTGAGGACGCCGATACCCGGGCGTCGTCAGGGCTTCTGGGGCTGGTCCGCGTGAACGAGCTTCTGCCCCATCTTCAAGACGCGGCCACCCGGCTGGCGCCCGGGCAGATATCATCGGTGGTGGAGAGCTTCCAGGGGTACCACATCCTCCATCGTCCACGCTTTGAAGACGTCTCAGACCTTTACGCTCGCCTGCTCTCGGATCGCCTCCTTGAAGCGGCTGACGGCGAGGCGAACAGGTGGGTGGCAGACTCCCTTCAGGTCCACGTCACCCAGAACGGAGCGGCCGCGCTGCGGGCCCTCGCCTCCGAGAAGGAGGGGGCCGTCACGGGAGGTCCCTTGGCGAGTTGGGAGGGAGGCAACCTGGAAGTGGACGCTGTCGCCCCCTATGTCCAGGCGCTCCCGGACGACGCGCGGGCTGGCCTCACATATGCCTCAAACGAAGCGGCCGTCACCTTCCTGGAGCAGTTGGCGGTGCGCCAGGCCCGTTTCGAGGGTGCCATACGAGCAGGCATCGTCGCAGACTCGGAGCGGTTGGACGACCTGATGGAAATGCACCGTACGGACGTGGCGGGCTGGCGAGCCGCCCTGTCCGATGGAGCGCCCCCCTTCTCGCTCCGCGCCGTGGACCGATACATGGAGCGCCTGGTGGCACGTCAGATACCCCTCGAGTCTCTCCCCCCTCTGCTCCGGCGATGGCTCCTGGATCCTCTGGCCTCGAGGCGCGACCTCGACGCTCAGAGCGCCGCAGCCGCGTCAGCACGTAGGCTCATCAATGCGGCGAGCAGGAGGACGGGCTCTTGAACGCACGGAAGTGGTGGTGCGTCTCCCGCGCGTCGGTCGCCTGGGTTGTCGTGATGTCTGCCCTCTTCGGAGGGTGCGGCGGCCCGTCCCCGGCCCCCATGACTGATACGCCCGGCGAGGCCGTGGCCGGCCTGACCGACGCGGAGCGGGGCCGCTTCCTCTTGGGGCGCGCCCTCTTCGAACGCTTGGCCACGCCACACGAGGGGCTCGGACCTCTGTTCAACGGGGAGCGGTGCTCCACGTGCCACGACCAGCCTACCACAGGGGGAGCGGGGACCGCCGTCCGGGTGCTGAAGGCGACAGGTATGGTCAATGGGCGATGCACGCTGCTCGAGGCCAAGGGAGGGGACAACATCCAGCTTCGCGCCACCCCACTGCTTATCGCCGAAGGACTGGGCCCGGAAGAGGTTCCCGCCGAGGCCACGGCAACGGCTCTCGTCACCTCTCCTCCCCTGTACGGGCTGGGGCTGCTTGAGGCGGTCCCCTCGACGGAGCTAGAGAGGCACTCCGACCCCGAGGATGCCGACGGGGATGGAATCAGTGGACGTCTGGCACGATTCGCCGATGGGCGGGCGGCGCCGTTCGGCCGTAAGGGCGATGCCGCGACGGTGGGAGATTTCGTGGAGAGCGCGTTGCGCTTCGAGCTGGGGTTCACGACGGAGGACCATCCCCTTGAGGAGCTTCGAAACGGGGTCGCCGTTCCGCAGGCAGCCGATCCCGCGGCTGACCCGGAAATGGACGCCGAGACCATGGGCATCCTCACCGACTACATACGTCTCCTGGCCCCCCCGGCGCCTGAGGCGCCGGCCTCCGCCGAGGCCGCAGACAGCATCCATCGAGGGAAAGATCTATTCCAGGAGGTGGGGTGCGCACGCTGCCATGTGCCGTCGCTCATCACCGGCTCCGCCCCCGAATCCGCTCTCACTGCCAAGAGAATCCAAGCCTACTCCGACCTCCTCGTGCACGACATCGGCGGTGCCACTGGCGATGTGTGCACACCCCAGGCGGGACCGGGTGAGTACCGGACGACACCCCTTTGGGGACTTCGGTACCGGAGCATCTTCCTTCACGACGGCAGCGCGTACACGCTCCAGGCCGCCATCGAGGCGCACCTCGGCGAAGCCGAGGCCGTGACCCGAGCCTTTCATGACCTGGAACCGGATGACCGCGCCCTTCTTCTTCGGTTTCTGTCCCACCTCTGAAGGCGCACAAGCACTCCGACCCCGGTGCCGACATCGGGTCGCCGCCGTAGACGGAATCCTCTACATTAGTGTCTTGGATCTCACTTTGATTCGACTGTCCCATCCAACACGGATCACCATGTCGTCTAGACTCCTCCTCTCCGTCTTGGGCGTTCTGGCTCTGTCAGCCTGTGACAACCTAGGCATCAGCGGCGAGCCTAACACCTTGGCGGTCTATCTGGACGCCACCGGCGCCACCCAGGTGGCGCTCGTCACCTCCACGGACTGGATCCTCGCCCCGGATCCGGACTGTGACCCGAATGACGGGCAATGCCCGGAGACGGTGAATGTCCTGACGGCAGACACCGTCACCGTCGCGCTTCCCAGCGAGAAGACATTCTATTTCACCAACGACTTCAGGTATTGGGTCGAGGCCTTCCCGACGGGCGGCGTCACGGCAACGGTCCACATGCGGATCGAGATCGACGGGGATGAGTGGTACAACCAATCCGGGACACTCAAGCCCGATGGGGACGGCGGCGAGCAGGAGACGCTCAGCTTCGTGTATCAGTGGCAGAAGCCAGGCATTTATTGAAGGAGGCGTTCCACCCGTGCGATTCCAGCGCCTTTGCAGCACCCTCGGGCTTCTGGTGCTCGCTGCGTGTGCGGGACCGATCTCCGAGGAGATGGTGGAGGGGCTGCCGGGAGATCCACTTCCCGGCCTGAGCCCGGAGGAGGCAGCGAGGTTCGCGGCAGGCAAGGCCCTCTTCAACCGAGCCTTTACGCCCGAGGAGGGCTTGGGGCCTCTCTTCAACCAGACCCAGTGCAGCTCGTGCCATGATCTGCCGACGAGCGGTGGCCATGGTGCCGAACCTGTCATGAAGGCTACCCGCTTCAACGCGGACTCCGGATGCAGTCTGCTCACCGAAGCCGGAGGCGATCTGCTGCAGAAATCGCTGACGCCCTTGGCCCGGGCCGCAGGGTTGGCTCCAGAGCAGATCCCGGAAGGAGCTACGGACGTCTCAGAGATACATGCGCCCCCCCTGTACGGTCTTGGCCTCGTGGAGGCTGTACCCCTGTCGGCCATACGGGCCGGTGCCGACCCCGACGACCAAGACGGCGATGGCATCTCTGGCCGCCTGGGGACGGCCGGAGACGGCAGCGTGGGAATCTTTGGGATGAAGGCGGTCCACCCCAGTCTGCTCTCCTTCACCGAGGACGCCACCCGGGGAGAGCTGGGCCTTACCACTCCGTCCCAGCCCACCGAGTCTCTTCCCCAGGGCCTCCCCCTTCCCGACGGTGTGGATCCTGCCGCAGATCCCGAGATCGACTCGGCTTTCCTCTTGGCGCTGGTGGACTATGTCCGATTCCTGGCCCCTCCTATGCGACAACTTCCTCAGGATCCCGAGGAACGTGCGTCCGTAGTTGAGGGACACCAGATCTTCACGTCTATCGGATGCGCGACCTGCCACACTCCTGTCTGGACCACGGGACCCAATCCTTCACCGGCCCTCAGTGAGAAGCGTTTCCAGGCATACTCCGACTTTCTCCTTCACGATCTGGGTCCGGACCTAGCCGACATCTGCGCTCCGGGGGCGGGTCGGTCCGAGTGGCGAACCACGCCCCTGATGGGACTGAGCCTCCGGAGCGTCTTTCTGCACAACGGGCGAGCGCAACGTCTTGTGGATGCCGTCGAGCTTCACGGCGGGGAGGCCGCCGGCTCCCGAGCCCTCTTCCGGTCCCTATCCGAAAACATGCGCCAGGACCTGGTCCGCTTCCTGCAGAGCCTCTAGCACCTAGAAGGCTTCCCTAGCCCTCCCGGCTCAGTGCCGCCGCATCGGCACGCGGGTCCACATGACGACCGTGCCACACAGGTCGTTGTACTTCATCGGCGCGCCGCCGCCCGTATAGACCTCGGCCCCTTCAAGTTGGTCCGGGTGGATGTTGTCGTAGCTGAAACGGTCCGAACGGATTCCGTCCAGCCAGACCGCCGGTGCGCACCCTTGCCCCCCTCCGCTGAACGTTGAGCTCTGGCTCATTATGATCCGTCCACCCACCACTTCCACGCCGGGGATGTTGCGAAAGAGGTCTGCCACGTAGTTAGGACGCTTCCTCTCGATGGCGGGACGGTCCACGAAGACCCCGCTGTACCCCTGACGCTGGCGGTCGTAGAAGCCGTTTAGCTCCAGGAGGAAAGAGCGCGTGATAACCTTCAAGTCCGGCAGACGGATGGGCTCCACCGAGACGGCCAGCGTCACCTCAATGGAGGCTCCATCGGGAACCCACAGCGTGTCCGCGCGCGTGGCGTACCCGAGGTGACGCACCTCCATGAGGTACGGTCCGGGTGCGAGTCCGGGTCCCTCGAACTGAAAGCGCCCCCGCTCATCGGTGATCACCCGTAACGAGGTGCCATGGAGCACGACGTCGGCCCCTTCTAATCCTTTGCCACTCTCAACATCCACCACCGTTCCGCGCACAGCAGTTTCATTCGACTGTCTGGCGGTCAGGTCCTTGGGTGCCAGCACAAGGACGACGAGGGAAAGCAGAAGAAAAAGCCTGCATGCTGCGACGGCCTCGCATGCCTTCCGGAGTTGTGGAGATCTGTACGGTTTGGACGTCGTCAAGCGACACTCCTCGATGACAAGGGAGGGCGGCACCTGAATATAGGTACCGCCCTCCTTGTCCAACATTACTTCTTCACTGCTACATCATCGCCGAATCAGCTGGTTACGGGCAGGCAACGCTGCGCCAGATCATCTACGATGTTGGTGTTGTACAACGCCTCAGTCTCGCTCATTGGCCACTTGGTGGGCCGGCCCGAGGCCGGACGCTCGACATCGTTCATGGCCGCGAAGATCTCCTTGGTGAGTCCGAAGCGATACAGGTCCACCGCCCTCATTCCCTCCATGAACAGCTCAGCATCACGCTCAGAGAGGAGAATGTCACGCATGACCGTGGCATCGGTGGGCACCGCGATGGCCGTGAGGCCAACGTTCGCCCGGAGCTGGTTGAGGATGGTCATGGCACCTGCGTAGTCATTGGTCCGGTAGAGATTCTCGGCCTGGATCAACCGCATCGCGTCCGAGTGTAGCATCGGAATGTCGTCGGTCTCCACTTGGAACTTCCACTGGCTGTAGTGCATCGTGAGGTTGTCCGTCGCCGTAATGCCGTCGACGAAGTACATCGGCTTCCGTGGATCGTACTCGTTGGTGTACGGATCACGCATGTGCGTGGGACCGGCGGCATCGCTGTCCACCAGGTTCCACCACTTCGCCTGATATCCGGCCGCTTTGTTGTAAGTGGCGGTGGTTAGCGTCACGATCGAGTTGTTCGACTGGTTGTTGAACTTGGCGCCGTAGTTGAAGCCGTCAGGCACCTGCGCCGCGTCTGCGGCCGCTCCAGCGTAATCTCCCATGACCAGCTTAGCCCGCGCCCGCCCGGCCAGAGCGGCCGTGGCGATGTTCGACGCGCCGGCCGAATTGGCCGTCGCGATGGTGGCGGTAAACTTGTCAATCGCCTGCGCGAGAACCTGCATGTCGGAGACCGCCGGGCCATCCTCAACCAACGGCGCCTCGCACCACGTCATACCTATGACCATGTCGGCCAGAGCACCCCCAAGCCGTGCCTGCGCGGTCAAGGGGCTGCTCGCCGCCTCCGCACCGAGCACCTCCACGAACCGTTCCTCGGCGGCCGTGGCGAACCAGCGGGCCCGGAGCAGGCTGTTCTGGACGCCCTGCATGCTGTTGGCCCCGTAGATGAACCAGCCATGATCGGTCTCGTCATAACCGGACCACGTACCGGTGTGCTGGTATATGTCACCCAACAGATTTTGGTATATCACCCACGAATCGATCACCTCGTGGACAGCGCCTTCCACACCGTTGGCAACAGCGGGAAGGGCGTTGTCGAGGTCAGTAGCGGTGTACCGTTGAGGGTCGGAGACGGTCAAAAGCTCTCCGCACGCGGAGAGACCGACCACAGCTGCAACGGCCAAGCTAATCCCGAAAGTGAATCTGCGTTTCATGTTCGTCTTCCTCGAGTCATTGATTCCAGGCGTCATGTGGTTCATAGCCTTAGAACCTCGTCCGGAAGGATATCATGAATCTTCGCGGCTGCGGTAACCCTAGGAATGGGCTCGTGCTGTAGTCAGCCCCGCCTTGGTACTGCTGGTTCGGGTCGGGGCAGTTGCAGTCGTCCCACCACATGAGATTGTAGCCAGACAACGTCATGGACGTGCGCTGGAGTCCCACCGGGTTCAGCAGCCATTCCGGAAGGTCGTACGTGAGAGCGATCTCCTGGAGCCGGATGTGGTCCCGGGAATCCGACGGAGTCACCTTCCTCATGTAGTCCAGGATCGAGTCGGCCTGGGCTGTGGGCTCGTTCGAAGCGTCCAGGAACTGGTTGTACTCGTCGTACGCATACTGCCGCACGCCGTAGCTCCGGTCGCTGTTGCCCATGACCGCGCCCCACTCGCCCCTGAACTGGACGTTCATGCGCAACGACTCACCGAACTGGAAGTCGTTGTTCAACGATGCCATATGGTCCGGGAAGAGATTCCCCAGGAACGCCCTGTAGGTGGAGCGGGTGTGTGTGGTGGTCGCGGCGTCATACCCCACGATCATCCGGTTGACGTTGGTTCCTACCGCGTACCCCTCGCGGTAGCTGCCCAGGCTGTTGAAGTAATTCCAACTGGTCGGCACGTCTCCACCGGTCGAGCTGTAAACCGGAAGCGAGTCGGGAATGGCCGTATCACCCAGATCCAGGATCTCGTTGTGGCTCCACTCGTAGTTTACGCCTGCGGACCACCTGAATGAACTCGCGTCCACCAGCGTGGAATTCATGCTCACCTCGAAGCCGCGGTTCAGGATCTTGCCCACGTTCCGCCTCTGGGACGAGGAGAAGCCCGAGCTCGGAGGAAGCGCAATACCCAGGAGGGCATTCGTTGTGGTGGCATTGTAGAATGTAAAGTCCACGCCGACACGGTTGTCAAAGAGACCCATGTCGAATCCCGCCTCGTACTCGGTCTTGTTCTCGGGCTCAAGCGCGGAGTTCCCCGGGTTAGAGGGACTGACACCAGCTTCGTCGTCCAACACCGTGTTCGGTGTGTACGTCTGGAACTGGTCGAAGGGGCCAGGCGCCTTGCCCGCCGTACCAATAGCAGCCCGCACCTTCAATTGGCTCAGGAAGCCGGACCCGCTGAGGGGAATGTTGTAGGCCATGTCGGCCTTGGGGTACAGCTGGAGGCCGTAGTTCTCACCAAAGGCGCTGTTCCCGTCGACGCGAGCCGCCAGGGTGACGAAAAGGTCGCCCAGGTCGAAGCGATTCTGGACGAAGGCTCCAATGTTGACCGACTCACTGAAGGTCTCACCGCCGAAGGTCCGGGCAGCGCCACCCACCATAGTCACACCGGGGCCGGCATAGTCCTTACCGGTCGCCACAGACGTGGAAGTCACGTCCCAGTACGCCTGTCCACCGAAGGCGAGGGCGCCTGAGAACCAGGGGAGATCGTAGTTCAGATTCCCCAGGTAGTCGCCGGTGAACTTGCGGGCGTTCCTGTACCCGATGTTCCGCTCGCCACTCTCGCCGATGTAGGTGTAGTGGTTGCCGAAGGGCAGGATGCGCGTCTTCTGGTCGGTGAGCGCGTCCAGACCAAAGGTGGCCTTGTGTGTGAGATTGCTGCTCTGATTGTAGTTCAGGGTCAAAGCACCAGTCCAGCGGTCGGCATCTGCATACGTGGAGATGGCCTGGGCATCAGCCACGTTCACGTCGAGACCGCCACCGTAGGGCAACTCTGGCGTGGCGTTCCGGGGATTGGACAGAAGGGCGTTGGTGTAGATGCCCAACCAGTTGTTCCCGGACTGGAGAGACATGATCCGATTCCGGACGTACCCGGAGGTCACACCCACCGTGAAATTGTCACCCACGGTCCAGTTCAGGTTCACCCGCAGGTTCCCCTTCTTCTGGTCGTTGGGCTGGACAGAGCCCTCTTCATAGTTGAAACCACCGGAGACGAAGTAGGTGATGTTCTCCCCACCGCCGTCCACGTTGAGGTTGTAACTGTTGATGAGACCCTTTTGGATGAGCGTCTCGTTCGGGTCCCAAGCGGCGAATCCGTCCTTACCGAAGTCGCGCTGACTCCGCAGGGCTGTGGGGAAGTTCTTCCGATGCTGGTTGAAGCCCACGTTGGTGGTGAGACTGAAGTTAGCCGGGCTATTGGCGCGGCCACGCTTCGTGAAGACCTGGATCACACCGCCGGAAGCCTCCGAGCCGTACAGCGTTGCCGCTGCCGGACCCTTGATGATCTCGATGCGATCGATTTCGTCAGGGTTGAGGTCGGACAGGCGGTCTTCACCGGCACCGCCGGAGAAGGAGCAGCAGGTCATGCTGGAGCTCCCCAAGCCACCTCTCGTCCACTCGCCACCCCGGCTATCCACGCGCACGCCGTCGATGTAGACGACGGGGCGCTGGCCGAGGCTGAAGCTGTCGGTACCTCGGATACGGAGTTCACGGGTGGCGCCCACGCCGCCCACAGTCCCGATGGACCGAAGGCCAGGAACGCGGCCCTCCATGGCCTGGCCGAAGCTTGTGATGGGCTGGGCCTCGCTGATAGCCCCAATGTCCAAGGATGCCAGGGACACGCCGATCTTGCGACGCTCCACAGCGCCAGCGGTCCCGGTGACCACGATCTCGTCGAGGGAAACCGCGGAGATCTCGAGACGGAACTCGGCCAACGCCGTCCCGCCGCTGGTGACGGTGACTTCCTGGGTCTGCGTTCCATAACCTACATAGTTCACCCTTACCGTTACGGTGCCTGCAATCACATTAGTAACCAGGAAGCGACCATTGGCGTTGCTCAGGGCTCCCTGTGTCGTGCCGACGATGCTCACCTGCACCCCGTTGATGGGCTGCCCAGTTGTAGCAGCTACGACACTACCTGTGACGTTTCCGGTCTGCGCCTGGGCGCTCACCGGAATTAATGCGCCGACTACAACGAGGACAGCCAACATCCTCGCTAGGCCGGAGTGGCTGACGACTTGTCTTAACACGGTTTGTATTTCCTGCTGTAGGTTACGAAACTCGCTCATTACTGCGACGACACCCCGGGCAATCTTACACAGCGCGAACGCTTCACGAACTGGACGCGTCGTTATCGACCGAGGCCGAGGTCGCCATCATACTCACACAAGGGCTCGATTACGGCAAGGCCCTTCTTCATCTACCGTGCCTGAGGCAGGTCGCTACCCAGTCAAGCTAAGACCTTGCGCCTGCCCGCCGTCACGTGAAGCATCTACTCCACCGAACGCCGCGACCCCGCCTTTATCCAGGTCCTCCGCATGAAGATGTCAACACGCTCGCCCCTCCTCATCCTCATCGCCAGCCTCACCCTCTACTCGGCTATGGAGGGGTCATCTCTCGCAGGGCAGCAGCAGGCCTCGGTCAAGGCTGACCTACCCTGGCCACCTGTGGCAACCTTCTCCATCCTCGGCTTCGACCCCGAGACGGGAGAGATCGGGGCTGCCGTCCAGTCCCGGGTCTTCTCCGTGGGGAATGGAGTCCTCTGGGCGAAGGCCGGTGTCGGCGTCGCAGCCACCCAGGCCATCGTGGACGTGAGCTACGGCCCTCAGGCGCTGGAACTCTTGGCCCTGGGATATTCCCCCGACGTGGTGGTCCGTACCATCCTGGATGCCGACCCCAACCCGGACCCGGAGCGATGGACCATAGAAGGGCGCCAGTTCTCCGTGATGGACTTCCAAGGAAACGTGGCCACCCACACCGGTCCACAGGCGTCTACCTGGGCGGGGCACAAGATCGAGCGGTACGTCTCTGCTCAAGGCAACATTCTGGCAGGCCCGGAGGTGGTCGAGGGGATGGTGCGGGCCTTCAATGAGACCGAGGGCCACCTGTCCTATCGGCTCATGGCAGCGCTGGAGGCTGGGCAGGCCGCGGGTGGGGACATCCGGGGCATGCAGTCCGCCGCCATGCTCATCGTCAAAGAGGACGGCGGTGTTTGGCTCAACAACGACGTGGTCCTCCGCCTGCAGGTAGACGACGCTGACAACCCCATCGTGGAGTTGCGCAGGCTAGTGGAACTGGCTGGCCAGCAGAGGGACCGGATCCAGGCACAACGAAGGGGTTCTGGTCGCTGATGAAGATCCCGGTCCGGGGGACCAGGGGTCCGTCCTCAATTCGGAGCCATGCACCAATGCCTTGGGGAACCCCCGGATGATCGGGCGACGTTGGCTCTTCCAATGAGACACGACCTACGGTACAGGCTGCGCCCTCCCGGCGTTCTTCTTCCGCGCGGCGCCGATCCTGGCGGTCGACGGCACCCTCGGACCGTTCCGCTTCGGCTCCACCTGGCGGAGACTGGCCCTTCGCCCAGCCCGCCCATCTGAGCATCCAACCGGCCCATTCCACCATCCCACCTCCACCTCCCCCGACGCCCTGACTTTCCGGCCTTCGGGATGCGCCCTAGCCATCCGGCACCCTTCCTTGTCCCACTGCTATCCCCGCCCTACCGTGCGTCCTGACGCTAGGCGACGGTTGGATCGCCTATCCTTCTGGGTAGCGCTTCGTCGTCGAGCGAGGGTCGCATCCATATCCATCAGATGTCGCCTTTCCTGGCCGCCTCCGCGATGTGCTCCGCCGCCCGGAAGGCCAGCGCCTGGATCGTCATGGTGGGCTGTCCTCTCCCCGACGTAACAAGACTGCTCCCGTCGCAGATGAACAGGTTCCGCACCTCATGGCTCCGGTGATACTTGTCCACCACGGAAGTGGCGGGGTCGTCGCCCATGCGGCAGGTACCCAACAGGTGGAAGCCCACGTTCTGCTCCCCCACGGGATCCTTCCAGACCTTCGTGGCACCCGCCGCCTCTAGGATCTCCCCGGCTCGATCCCGGAGGAATGTCACCATGGCCAGGTCGTCCGGGTGGTCCTTATACGTGACCCGGAGCCCTGGACGGCCGTATTGATCCGTGACCTCGTCGTCCAACGTCACCGTGTTGGTCGCCAGGGGAAGCGAGGTGGAGTGCGTCGCGATCTGCATCGTGCGATTGAACTGACGGGCCAGGGTGCGCCGGAACTCTGGCCCCCACGCCGGCGAGTCGGGGGGAAGTCCGGTCAACGCAAAGAGAATGGGCTGCGAGAACATCATCCGCCCATCCATCCCGCCCCCGCCGTAGAAGCCCCGCTTGGGATCCGAGTCGTACCAGTCGGTGCAGATCCGCGTCACCTGGACGCTCTTGAACTCGTTCAACGGTTCCTCGAACTGGCCGTGGGCCAACCCGTTCCCATTGAACATGAGATGCGTGCCCACCATGCCGCTGCCGTTGGCCAACCCCTGCGGAAAGCCCGACGACTCCGACATGAACAGGATTCGTGGGGTCTCAGCGCCGTTGGCGCACAGCACCACGGCCTTGGCTGCCTGAGCCTGGACGACCCCGTCCCGGTCGTAGTACACCACTTCGCGCACCCGGCCGTCGTCGTTCAGTTCGATGCGGTGCACCGTGCTCTCCGCTCGGATCTCGCACTTCCCGGTGGCCTCGGCCTCGGGGATCAGACTGGCCAAGGTCGACGACTTAGCGTTCATCTCGCACATGAATCCCATGCACGAACCGCAATGGACGCAGGAGCCGCGTCCCGGACGGGGCTCCGAGAGGATGGCCATGGGCGCCGGATACGGATTGAAGCCCAGCGCCCGCGCTCCCCGTTCGAAGAGCACACCGGACGACTTCACGGGAAGGGGCGGATGGGGATACCCTCGGGAGCGGGGCGGGTCGTTGGGTCCAGGAGCACCGGACACACCCACATCCCAGTCCACCTTGGTGTAGTAGGGTTCGAGGTCCTCGTAGCTGATGGGCCAGTCCGCCAGGCCGGTGCCAGGGATGGCCCCAAGGACGCTGCGCTCCTGAAAATCGATGGGACGGAAGCGCCAGTAGTTGCCGGTGAAATGGGCGCTGCTCCCTCCCACCGTCTTGGCGTAGAAGGCCGGAGGGAACGGTGCCTTCTGCGTTTCGGCGGGGTCGGAAGCCGTGGGGCGAAACGTCTGAGGGTCGTCGACGGCAATCGCCTTGTCGAAGGTGATGTCGACCTCATCGTGGCTCACGTCAGTCGCGCGCCGATAGGGACCCTGCTCCAGTACCACCACCGAGAAGCCCGCTTGAGACAACTCCCGAGCCATGACGCCCCCGGCGGCGCCGGACCCGATTACCACGAAGTCCACCTGCTCTCGGGTCTGATAAGTGACGGCCGACGGCGCGAGGAACGCCCGTCGGCTCATGGGCTGGCCAGGCATGCGGGGGCTCATTGATCGCCTCCCTGGGCGGCTTGGGCATCGTAGAATCCAAAGGGCGGCTGCCACGCCATCCGGTCGTCATACCCGAGCATAGCCCAGCCCGCCTTGTCTCGGTTCCCCCCTCTAGCCGGCGCCGAAAACGCGCCGAAAACCACCATGTTCTGCAGCGGCCAAAACGCGTCGGGTGCATCCATCTCCAGTCCACCCACGATGGCGTCCATGGCGTCGCCGTCCAACTCTGCGAAGCCGCCCGGGTCAGGGTGGGCCTCACTCACCCGGGCGTCCAGGACTTCGAGACCATGACGGATCACCTCTAGAACGTCGGGCTTCTGGGCGGCGTAGTGATCCATGAACACAACCGCGCCCAGAGCCGACGCTCCTGGAGCGTCGCCGTCGGGCGGCAGGATCCGGTCGGAGAAAGCCTCCAAAGTACGGCGCTCTTCTTCGGTGAGGACCCGGGGACCCTCGCCGTTTTCAAAGGCTTCGGACGCTGAGTCTGCGGCCTCCATGCATCCCGTGAGGGAGAGCGCAAGACCACCTCCAACAGCGAGGAGGCCGGTGGAGCGAAGGAAATCACGGCGGGAGGTGGGAGTCGAGGGCATACGACCTTCTCTGGAAGCAGGCAGGCAGGGCGAGCTAGGGGGAGAGTCCCGGGCCCCAAGCGCGAACAACGGCGCTAAGATGCGCGTCCTTAATTTTGGCCGCCAGTACGCTTCAGAGGGCGCTCCCTAGCCTTTGCAGCGAGTCACCGAACTCACTGCAGCGTATGGACGTGTCGATCGGCCGAGTCTTGGAACAGGCGGGGCCACGGCTTGGTGGAGCTTCGTCGGCACCTGAGGCGAAGGACGGAGGCATGATCAGCCGCTCTGTGCAGATATCGCGCGGCCGGTATTCGTCTGCCTGTACCTTGCTGTGATGTGGACGTGGATTATGCCTTGATAGCGGGAGTTGAACCTTCGGCTGACAACGGGTCGAGGTCCCGCTGGCAAGCAAGGCCCTCAATCGGATGAGCTGTCTCGGGATACTCGGCAGCTACCGAGTGGCGTGCTCCCGGCTCCGGGGAGGAGGGGATCTGTCCTCCGCTCCGAGCCATCCACCAAGGCTCCTCACTGCCTCAGTCACTCCAGCGGCTCCGCCACGTTGCCGCCCTACGTCTCACCCCTACCGTGCTCTCTCACGCTTCACCCCGGTTGAATCTCCTATCCGCCGCCGGCGAGTATCCCCGGTCGCAGAACCCCGTCGGGAGCATGGAAGTCCAAACCCAGAAGGGCCGCGACGACCGGAGCCACGTCCACGAGTCCCATCAGAGGGACCGTCCGACCAGGAGCGATTCCGGCTCCCCAAGCCGCGAAGCCTGTGTGGATGTCGTCCATCTCGGGGAAATAGCCGTGGGCACCCCCTGATCCAGATCGCACCGCCAGGCCGTGGGTATCGCCTATGATAGAGACCCCTGGGGCCGCAGCCAGGGCGAGAGGGCTCTCGGGATCGGCGCCCCAGGCCGCCAGTTCCTCCCGTCCCACCACGCGAAAGAGTGACCGGACGCCTGGCTGTAGGGCCTCCAGCATGATCCGCACCTCATTGACGGCCTCATGGTCGGATGGGTCGCGGACACGGAGGAAGGCGCTCCCCCCTGCGGGGTGGAAGGCCGCCCGCCAGTCACCTCGATCCGGTCGGTCCTCGTGGAGACCGGCGGCCACAAGCCACACGTTGGGCGCGACCCGTGTATCAACATCGACGAAGCCGTGATCCCCGGTGACGATGAAGGCCGTCCGCTCCAGGATGCCGGCCCGGTCCGCGGCCTCCACCATCCGTGCGATGGCACGGTCCACAGCCGCCACCGCCAGCCGGACTTCGGGATGCTCACGTCCTTCGGCATGCTGGTGGTAGTCGGTCTGGTTCAGGTGGACCACCAACAGATTGGGTCGCTTTGCTTCGATGATGTGCGCCGCCATGTCGCCCACCATGTCTTCCCGAGATCGGCTCCGGCCCCAGTACCGGTCCGAGAACGGGCCCAAGGACTCGTTCTCGATCTCTTCCAGCAGCCCCGGGGGCGTGACGCGACTCCGCAGCGCCGCAGTGTTGGCGGCCGGGCCGGTCAGGTCCCCCTCCCGCCCCGGCACCGACCAAAATTCAGGGATATTGAAGTCGATGACACTCCCGGCGCTCACCGGCCAGGAGATCCCAGCAGAGGTACCACCCGCGGCCTTCACCGCGTCCCAGAGGGTGGGCACCAGGATCTGGCTGCTCTCCATGAACCACAAGCCCGACTCTCCACCTGGCTCGAAGGGCCGGTTGTTGGTGACGCCATGGCGGGCCGGAAGCGCTCCGGTGACCAGCGTGGTGTGGGAAGGGTACGTCACCGTAGGCGTAACCCCGCGCACCTTGGTCGCGTGGGTTCCCTCGCTGGCTATGCGCTGCATCATGGGTGCCGGCCAGCGTTCCTCTAGGTAGAACTCGGGACGGAGTCCGTCTACGGAGATGAGGACCACATGGTCCGCCAATCGGTCGTTGTGGTCCTGCGCGGCGGCCGCCCCGGGCAGGCCGACCAGAACGAAGAGCGCCAACACGAACGGTGGGAGGGACCGGAAGGCAGCGGCGTGGCTTTGCATTGCGGAACACAATGGTGGGAGGGGTCGAGGGCCCTTGGGGTGGCGCCGAAAGCACCCTAGATGACAGCGGTGCTTTGAGCAAGAAAAGGACCGGTAGGGTTCTAGCGCTCGGTGAACTCCGAGAGGCAGGTTGCGGACCGGTGAGAGAGCACCCCGAGAGAGCACGCATTCAGATCGATGCGCCGACTGGGGGGCGGAGATTCGGCTCGGAAAGTCTCTTGGTCTCTCACGTGCCATCTCGTAGATGCCAAGTGGAGCCGCAGGATGCCCAGACGAGAGCATCGTTGCCACCTCTCCGGTAGACGGCGTCGTCGAGGAGCGCCGTTGCGGTTCGTGGCCACGGCGCGCAAGCTCCGATCCCCTCTGCCATGCACGTCACGCCACGATCGACCACTCCGTATTCGCGAGTCACTGGAGAACCGATGCGCCTCGATATCTCGAAGCCGAAGTCCGTCTGGACCGCGCTCAGCGCGCTGATGCTGTCTGCGTTCGCATATGTGCCGCTCGCGGCCGCGGTGCAGCAGTCGACCCCCCTGCCATCCGACACTGCGTCCGCGCTCGTGATCGAACCGGAGCGCACGCTTCGTTTCACGACGGACGAAGGCACGTGGGTTTCACTTGACGTTTCGCCGGACGGTGAGCGGATCGCCTTCGATCTCCTCGGAGATCTCTACACGATCCCGATTGCGGGTGGCCAGGCGACACGCCTCACACAGGGTATGGAATTCGATGCGACGCCACGCTGGTCGCCCGACGGTTCGAGGATCGCATTCATTTCGGATCGTGACGGCGGAGACAATCTCTGGGTCGTTTCCCCGAACGGGTCGGGCCTTCGCAAGCTGACGAAGGAAATCGACAGCGCGCTCGGGTCTCCTGAATGGACCCCGGACGGTCAGTACCTCGTGACCCGTCGGTTCGGCCCCTACCCTTCGGCCGAGAACTACCTCACCAACGTCCCTCTCTGGATGTATCACGTGGACGGCGGCTCAGGGATTCAGGTGTTTCCCCAGAGCCCCACGAGGAAGTCGACCAATACGGGGGCCGCGTTCTCCCCCGACGGTGGGACCCTCTACACGTCGTCGCACGGTGGCGGCTACGCGGGCGAGACCCTGGGCAGCTACCAAGTGCTCGCGTTCGACCTCGAGACCGGTGAAGAGACGCGACTCACCGCCGGCTCCGGGGGTGGACTCCGTCCGATCGCGTCGCCCGACGGCAAGTGGCTGGTGTACGCAACCAGAGCCGGCGTTCGAACGGCGCTGAGGATCCGCGACCTGAGCACGCACGAAGACAGTTGGCTCGTCGAAGAGACGCAGCGCGACGATCAGGAGGGCTACGCTCCGAACGACGTCTTTCCGGGTTACTCGTTTACCCCGGATTCGCGCGCGGTCGTGTTCTACGGCGGTGGGAAGATCAAGCGCGTCGAACTCGACACCCGCGAAGTCAGTGTCATTCCATTCTCGGTCGACGTCGAGATCGAAATGGGAGAGCGCCTCTTCATTCCACTCGAAATCCCCGACGGGCGCCTGCCCGTCACCCAGTTGGTGTCCGTAGCTGAATCGCCGGATGGCAGCCAGATCGCCTTTTCGGCAGTCGGGAAGTTGTGGACGGCCGACCGGGGTGGTGCGGGCATTGGGACGCCGGAGCGACTGACCGACCAGGAGGAGCGCGCATACTATCCGGCGTTCTCTCCTGACGGTGCGTGGGTCGCATACATCACCTGGTCGGATTCCGAGGGCGGGCACGTCTGGAAGGCTCGCGCGGATGGTAGTGGCAGGCCGCAGCGCCTGACCGCGGATCCTGCGTACGTACGCTTCCCGGAGTGGAGTCCAGAAGGCGATCGGGTCGTCTATTCGTCGTCGCCGAGGCGGGTAGGGCTCGGCGCGGGTCCGGTTGCAACGCTCGGAGAGCTTCGCTGGGTTTCCGCCGAGGGTGGCGAGCCTACGACCATCGTCCAAGGCGACGCCCGCTCCGCGGCGGTAACCGAGGGTGGTGACCACGGGGGACGCGTCTACTTCACGGAAGATGTCCCGAACAGCGAGCCTGGCTTCAACGCGAACACGACCACGGCGGTCGTCTCGGTTCGCTTGGATGGAGCGGACAAGCGCACACACGCCAAGATCAGTACTAAAGCAGGCGTGGAAGTGCGCGTCTCACCGGACGAGCGTTCTCTGTTGGTCATGGATCGTGACGACGTCTACGTGCTGCCACTTCCTGCGGCGGGAGGAGATGGTATCGCGGTGAACTTCCAATCGCCCTCCGTTCCCCTGCGTCGAATCACGACTGAGGGAGCGAACTACGCCGCATGGGCGGACGGTGGAAGCACCGTCGCGTGGAGCTTCGCCAACCACTACTACCGGGCGCCGCTTGAGGCGGTCATGAGTGACCCGGAATCGAACAGCTGGGGCATTAGCCACGAGGTGGTCACGCTCACGGTGCCGCGCTCAGTCCCTCAGGGTGAGGTGCTTCTCCGCGGTGCGCGCATCATCACGATGAACGGCGATGAGATTATCGAACGCGGTGACCTTCTCGTGCGCAACAACAGGATCGTCGAGGTCGGGGTGAACGTCCCGGCACCTCCCGGGGCGGAGGTCATCGACGTTTCGGGCACAACCATCATGCCGGGCATCGTCGATACACACGCACATCCCAAGACCGGTTCGGAACTCGCACCCGATCAGGAGTGGTCCATTGCCGCGAATCTCGCACACGGGGTCACCACGACGCGCAATCCGTCTGGGACCCGATGGAACGTCGCCTGGGGTGAGCTTATCGACGCAGGCGAGATGGTCGGATCGCGGATCTACGCGACCGGTCCTCCGCTCACGAGTAACAACATTCAGGTACGGAATTACAATGACGCGCTGCGCGCCGTGCGCCGCTACAAAGCCCAAGGCGTGAATTCGCTCAAACAGTACTTGCAGCCCCGCCGGATTCAGCGGCAGTGGATTCTTAAGGCGGCGCACGCAGAGGGAATCAACACCACCAACGAAGGCGCCGCCGACCTGAAGATGGATATATCGATGGCCATAGACGGCTTCACGGGCATCGAGCACTCGCTCGGCCAGGTGCCGCTCTACAAAGACGTGATCACGCTCTTCGCCGAAGCGAAGATCGCCTATACGCCGACCCTCGGCGTCGCATACGGGGGCCCCGCGGGCGATGGTTATTGGCGGGCGCGGGTCGACTTGGACAAGGACCCCAAGTCGGCGCTCTTCACTCCGAGCGAGTTGC
This sequence comes from Longimicrobiales bacterium, assembly GCA_029245345.1. Taxonomy (NCBI): domain Bacteria; kingdom Pseudomonadati; phylum Gemmatimonadota; class Longimicrobiia; order Longimicrobiales; species Longimicrobiales bacterium. Next base: position 4,118 of record JAQWPM010000006.1, on the reverse strand, counting down.
TCGTACGGACCCGACGACGTCCGATCATCGTCGAAGAGGACTACAACTTCCCGGATATCGCTCGGGGCCTCAGAGACATCGTCCGGGCCGGTGGGATTGGAGGCCTAGGGTCGCACGGGCAGCAGGACGGCATCGCTGCCCACTGGGAGCTCTGGATGCTCCAGAGCGGTGACATGACCAACATGGAAGCGCTCCAGATCGCCACGATTCAGGGAGCGCTATCGATCGGGTATGAGACGGACCTCGGCTCGATCGAGGTGGGCAAGCTCGCGGACCTCATCGTGCTGAACAGCAACCCGCTCGACGACATTCGTAACTCGACAGACATCCGCTATGTGATGAAGAACGGCGAACTCTACGAGGGAGACACGCTCGATCGTGTCTGGCCCAGCGCGCGGCCGTTCCCCATTCCACACTGGGTTCGTGAGCAGCAGGCACTCGAAGCTCTTCGGGGAGGAAATTGAGATGTGTGACTACGAAGTGAGCGCGACTCGACCCGCAGTCCGTGCGGCGTTTCCGAGTTTGATGGTCGGCGCGGTCGTCGGTGGCTTGTTCGCCGTGGCCCCGTCCGTGCCGATCGCCGCCCAGGCCGTCCGCTTTGAGCCGGAACAGCTCGCGGCCCTCGAGTGGCGACAGATTGGACCGGCCAGCCAAGGAGGACGCGTAACGGACATTGAGGCGCTCCCGAGCCGGCCATCCACGATCTACGTCGGTACCGCCTCTGGAGGCGTCTTCAAGTCGGTCAATCATGGGACGACATGGGCGTCGGTTTTCGACGAGCAGGCGACGCTTTCGATTGGCGACATCGCGGTCTCGCGCTCCCATCCCGATCATGTGTGGGTGGGCACCGGCGAAGCCAACAACCGCAACAGCTCTCCCTGGGGGGAGGGCGTTTATCGATCGACCGACGGCGGCGTGACGTGGCAGCTCATGGGGCTCGAGGAGACGCGCCACATCGGCAAGGTCCTGATCCACCCCACCAATCCGAACGTGGTTTGGGTCGGGGCACTCGGGCACCTCTTCGGGCCGAACCGTGAGCGCGGCATCTACAAGACGGAAGACGGCGGTGCCTCGTGGGACAAGGTGTTTGAAATCGATGAGAACACGGGGGTCGTCGACATGGAGATGGACCCCTCCGATCCGGCCACGATCTACGCCGCCGCCTACCAGCGGCAACGCCGAGCGTACGGCTTCAACGGGGGCGGACCCGGCGGAGGGCTCTACAAGTCGAGCGACGGCGGAGAGAGCTGGACGGAGCTGACCAACGGTCTACCGGAAGGGAACAAGGGACGAATCGGCATCGATGTCTCGCAGGAAAATCCGAACATCGTCATGGCGATCGTCGAAGCCGAGGACGGAGGAATCTTCCGGTCGGAGGATCGGGGTGAGAGCTGGACCAAGGTGAACGCCCTGAATCCTCGTCCGATGTACTACTCGGCGATGTATATGGACCCGAATGACGACGAGCACATTTATGTGCTCGGGACGTACATGCACCGCTCTCGTGACGGTGGCCAGACGTTTGAACAGGTCGAATTTGACGAGCCCGGCTCCTATGGAATCGGCGTGCACGTCGACAACCACTCGCTCTGGATCGATCCCGCGGATTCCGATCACGTCATGCTCGGGAACGACGGCGGCGTCTACTTCAGCTTTGACGGAGGCGATCGATGGACGATGGCGAACAACCTGCCCATCGGTCAGTTCTACGACATCGCGTTCGACATGGCAGAGCCGTACAACGTCTATGGCGGGTTGCAGGACAATCAGTCGGTGTATGGGCCCTCCACCACGCGCAGCATCAAAGGCATCCTCAATCAGCACTGGGTCGTCTCCGATTTCGGGGACGGCATGGTCCAGGCAGCCGACCCTGAAGATGCCCGATACGTGTACACGAGCTCTCAGGGCGGCGCGATCATCCGCCACGATCCGCGTACCGGCGACCGCAAGGTCATCAAGCCGTTCCCGACCGACACCGCCGAGACGTATCGCTACTACTGGACGGCGCCCTTCACGCTGTCACCACACGATCCCGCTACGATCCACCTCGGTGGGAATCGCCTCTTCACCACTCGGAACAGGGGCATGAGTTGGACCGCCTCTCCCGACCTCACCCGGCAGCTAGATCCGGATTCGATCCCGATCATGGGCGTGCTGTCCGATTCGACCACGCTGTCCCGCAACGATGGTGTCTCCGGCTACGGGCACATCACGAAGATCTCGGAGTCCCCCGTCGTACCGGATGTGCTTTGGGTCGGGACCGATGACGGCCTGGTTCAGGTCAGCCTGGACGGTGGCCGGAACTGGACTGAGGTGGGAGAGAACGTTCCGGACCTCGACGCTCCGATGTTCGTGGGTCACGTGGAGGCGTCCTCAGCAGCGGCTGACCGAGCTTACGTCGCCTTCGACGGACACTGGGATGACGACTACGACCCGCATCTGTTCGTGACGGATGACCTCGGTGAATCGTGGAAGCGGGTAACGAACGGACTCGAGGGATCAGTGCGCGTGATCCGCGAGCATCCCGATAACGAGGACGCTCTCTTCGCGGGAACCGACGAGGGTGTGTTCTTCTCGCTCGATCGTGGGTCGAGTTGGACCCGCCTGAACAACAACATGCCCCGCGTGCCGATCCATGACCTCGAGATCCACCCGCGAGACAACGATCTCATCGCCGGTACCCATGGCCGGAGCATCTGGATTCTCGACAACGTCGGGGTGCTTCTCGGTCTCGACCAATCGGCGCTGGAGCGGGGCCTGTATGTCTCGCCTGTGAATTCAGCGACGATCTTCCAGCCCAAGTACGACGTGCCCAGGCTCGGGCACGGGGCTTTCCGCGGGCCGAACGCGGAGTACGGCGCGCTGCTCAACTACTACCTGCCCTCGGCCCTCGACGATGGCGTCCGGATCAGGGTGAGAGACGCGCGTGGTGCGACGGTTCGCAGCTTTGCCGGCCCCGCCGCGGCAGGATTCAATCGAGTGTCGTGGGATCTTCGCATGCAGCCGCTCCCGATGGATACGACGATCTATCCGGCCCCGAGCCTCGACGTGGGACCACGCGGTCCGTTCGTTCTGGCAGGCACCTACCAGATCGAAGTCGAGGCTGGCGGGGCCCGACAGGTCACTGACGTTGAGGTTCGAGCAGACCCGCTCCTCGATCTGAGCGAAGAAGAGCAGCAGCGTCGTTACAACTTCACGCTCTCGCTATACGACTTGCAGAGCCGCGAGTACTACGCGGCGGTCCAGGGGAACACGGTCGCGCGGAGCGCAGGCGAGGCGCTCGATTCTCTCGAAGCGATGGACGTCGAGGAGAGCGACCTGGAGATGGCTGACTCGCTTCGCAACGTGATCGAGGCCGCGGCAGATGAAGTCATGAGCGACAATGGCTCGCTGCGTGGCTGGTGGCGTGGCTTGATCGGTGAGTTCGACGGCGGTCCGTCGACGCAGGGAACGATGACCGGGCCGACGGACGATCAGGTGAGGCGCCTACTCCGCACGGAGTCCGAATTTACGGAAAGCCTGGTGGAACTCGATCGCGTGATTCTGGAGGTGGTGCCGGCGCTTAACGCCCTCCTCGAGCGATTTGATCTCGGGCCGGTGACGGTGCTGAGAAGGGAGAACCTAATCAGCTGAAGGCTGTCCAGTCCGCGGTCTCCAGCTCGACGGTCTCGGCCTGGAGGAGGCCCTCCAGTTGCACGATCAGGCGTCCTACGGTCACCGGCAGCGAAAAGCGCCGGTGACCGGCCGCACCCGGGTTGAAGTAGAGCGTAGAATCCGAAACCCCGCACGGCCAAGAGGCCAAGCGGGGCAGAGGGTTCCTTCAGTGGGCCTGGGAAGATTTGACCTGCGCTCCTCTCCGGCGCTGACCGCGCCTCCGAGTGAACTTCCGGCTTCAGCTTGGTGCCCGTCGTGAGGTCGGCAGTTCAAATCCTAGACCGTACTGACGAAGAAAGCCCGCCAGGTCAGAACGACCAAGCGGGCTTTCGAAGTGGGCCTGGGAAGATTTGAACTTCCGACCTCACGCTTATCAGGCGTGCGCTCTAACCAACTGAGCTACAGGCCCCTTTGGGGCTCCCCAGCGCACACCAACTGGGAGCCGGAAAAGCTAAACGAGCCCC
>JAQWPM010000005.1 GCA_029245345.1 Longimicrobiales bacterium | reverse complement strand
GACTCGTCGGCGCGAGCGTGACTGACGTAGCGACCTGGACCACCGTAACCGCTGCTGTTGCGCTGACTGAGCCCGATGTTGCCGTGATCACTGCCGTACCATCTGCTACCGAAGTGACCAGACCAGAGGAAGAGACCGTCGCTACGGATGCAGCCGATGTCGTCCACGAGACCGTCGCACCTGACATCGTACTGTCGTTTGCGTCCTTTACCGCAGCAGTGAGCGTCGCCGTGTCACCCAGTGAAGCGAAGCTCGCAGTGGTCGGTGACAGCGTGATCGAAGCAGCCACCTGGGCCACCGTCGCCGAGGTGGTTGCTGCCAACGCACCGAACGTTGCCGTGACCGTGGCCGTTCCGTCTGCAACCGAAGTCACGAGACCAGCGGAAGAGACTGTAGCAACGGACGCAGTTGATGTAGTCCACACGACCGTCACACCCGACATCACGTTCCCGCCTGAGTCCTTCACGGTCGCGGTCAGTGTTGCTGTGTCAGCCAGTGAAGCGAAGCTCACAGTCGTCGGTGACACCGTGATCGATGAAGCACCCTGAGTGACGGTCACAGCTGCTGTTGCACTGACTGAACCCGAGGTCGCAGTGATCACTGCCGTGCCGTCCGCGACCGAAGTGACCAGGCCAGTGGAGGACACAGTTGCCACGGACGCAGCCGACGTAGCCCACGTCACTGTGGCACCACTGATCACGCTGTCGTTCGCGTCCTTGACCGTCGCCGTGAGTTGAGTCGTGTCCGCGAATGACGAGAACGAGAGACTCGTCGGCGCGAGCGTGACTGACGTAGCGACCTGGACCACCGTAACCGCTGCTGTTGCGCTGACTGAGCCCGATGTTGCCGTGATCACTGCCGTACCATCTGCTACCGAAGTGACCCGACCTGCTGAAGAGACCGTCGCAACAGATGCAGCCGATGTAGTCCACGTCACCGCAGCACCGGCGACCACGCTCCCGGCTGCGTCCTTCACAGTAGCAGTCACTGTTGCCGTGTCACCGATCGATGTCAGGCTGAGCGTCGTGGGTGATAACTCCACGGTTGATGCAACCTGAGCAACCGTAACGGCTACAGTGTCACTAACCTCACCTGACGTTGCCGTGACCGTTGCAGAGCCGTTGGCGACTGAAGTTACCAACCCTGCGGAAGAGACCGTAGCAACAGCGTCATCCGACACAGCCCACGTCACCGTGGCACCAGAGATCGTGGACCCTGCCGCGTTCTTGACCGTGGCCGTGAGTTGAGTCGTATCAGCTAGAGCCGAGAACGTGAGCAGTGTATCGGACAGCTCCAGGCTCGCGGGCATCGCCACGGTTACCGCAGCTGTTCCATTCGCTGACCCTGAGGTCGCGGTGATCGTGGCCGTGCCATCTGCTACCGAAGTGACCAGACCGCTTGAGGACACCGTTGCTACGGAAGCACTAGATGAACTCCACGACACGCTCGCTCCGCTCATCGTCGCACCGTTCTGGTCTTTGACCGTAGCGGAGAGCTGAGAGGTCTCACCCAGCGAGGAGAAACTCAGGCTCGTAGCAGACAGCGTGATCGAGGTCGCTACAGGTGTTGGCGTAGTTGGTGTAGTCGGAGTCGTTGGCGGACTCGTAGGCGTGTCACCACACGCGAGGAGCAAGAGCACGGCGGCGAGTCGGATGTAGCGCATGTTTTGAAGGTGCACCGCTTCTCTAGCTAAGCAAGAGAGGCGACCCCTGTCCACGGCCAGTTCCTTGAGAAGGGCACCTCTAGCGGCTTCCCTCCACAGAGACGCGGAGCCCGGGGATGGAGCGGGTCATGGCGAGGTCCAGTCTGCTAGAGTCATGGGTCCATTTTGTTGGACGCAAAACGTCTTTTTTCGGAAGAATCGTTGGTTAGAGATTTGTTGATTGGATTAAGGACATCGAATCATCTGGCGACAAACCCAGCTAACCATGGGCTACTTAATGGGCACCCCGTCATTCACCCCGCGAACGGAAACGGCCACCCCAGAAGATGAGGTGGCCGTTGCGGCACGCACTGGTTCGTGACTGAAAATCGCCTCGCTGCGTATGAATCGCGGGACCGATCCGGTACCTACTCAGAACAGGTCAGTTGGTCGTCTCGGCGGTCTGGTTGGTCCCGGCACCACCCTGGATGGGCGACCAATGCGCGGAACGCATCACCCAATCCCCATTCTCTAACACCATGACCAGCGTGGACCTGGTCAGGTAGTTCGGTACAGGCTGCGACCCTTTCATGTGGACGGCCCCCTCTACATACATATGGGCGACTGCCGCATCGGCACTAAGCGGGATCACCATGAGGTGTTTGATGGTTAGCGTGTTGATCTCATACTCCCGCGGCTCTACGTCCATCGGTACCTGCTGGAGAAGGCCTCCGCTGGACCAAAACTCCACGGAACCCTCCTGGGAGTATATTCCTGGCATATCCCGAAGGTTTTCGCGCTGAAATGCATATTGATCGAGGATAGTCTGGCGGACCGCGTCTTCGACACTGGCCTGTCCAACGGCGGCGGTCGGCAGGAGCGTGAGGCTGGAGAGGATAGCTACGACTAAGACAAGAGCGCGCATGGCGATCTCCTTGTTCAGGTGGATGTAGTACGGTTACAAATAGACAGCCACGAGTCAGCCAATGAGTGAGCGTCTTGGGTACTACTCAGGGCGTCTAGGATACGCTCAGAAGCGTTGTAAAGACAAGAGTTTTGAAGACAGAGAGTGTTCCAGGGGGAATAAGGATCTACTAGGACTACTGACTCTTAATCAGTAGGTTCGGGGTTCGAGTCCCTGGCGGGGCACTGAAGTCAGTTGAAGCCTCACAAGCACTTATACGCTTGTGGGGATTTCGCTTATTCTGGAGATAAATTCTCAAGGACCCACGCAAGGACCCACGCAAGGACCCGTGTAGCGGTCACAATCGGGGTCAATCGCCGCTCCACGGCGCCCCCCCCTCATTGTCGTCCACGGGGCGGTGCTGGTGCCGGTCCGCACACATCGCCTCCACTGCAACGCCGTTCCCCGAACAATATTTGGTAGCTTGGTCGGGTCCCTTTTGCCGACAGGCGAGACCCCCGTACCGGGGGGCACCCCTATTCACCACCACTGACGCTGAACCACTAAACAGAGTTCTGCTCGTCCTGAGTTGCGGGCCTGAGTGGGGCAGGGCAGAATCAGGGCATGAAGAAAACCCCTTTCAGTGACCTAGTAGACGGCACCTAGCCCTCCCCACTATCCACCCTATTTCCACCAAGATGAAGGTGCCAAGTGTATAAAGTGCAAAACTGGAAAGATATGAGTTCGTGGCTGAAGTTTTTCGTTGTGCTTTACTCAATTGTTGGAGTTGCAATGCTTACTCTTGGTGTTGCAAAGTATTTATTAGGTGATTTAAATCGAGCTTATTTTAGAGAGCTACTAATCTTTTTCATTATGGTGTTTTCATTTTTTGGGATGTTTGGTCTGTTTGTAAAAACTGAATCGGAGAGCTCCTAGCCCCCCTTGCGCGTTCTGCGCCTCGGATAGCAATTGATGCGTGCTTCCCCGAACGATTCGACCGCCCTGGCTTCGTCGGGTTACCAGCCAGTTCCATCCAACAGGTAATCCTTGCCCGTAGTCACACTCGTACTGTCTCTCGTCACGACCGTTCTCCTGCCCGATACGGTCACTCTTCGTATAGCGGCTCCGGACCCCGTGGCATGCGAGCGTCCGGCCGATGCTCCGCCGGCGTGTACGCTGACCGCCTTCAGGCTGATGACCGCAGACCAGCGACCGCACGTGGATGGAAGATTGGATGACGCGGCTTGGCAGCTCGCGACCGCCGCTCACGAGTTCCGCCAATTCGCTCCCGATCCGGGAATGGCCGGGACGGAGCGCACCGAGGCTCGGATTCTGTACGACGGTGAGGCCATCTACGTCGGTATGCGCATGTATGACCGCAACCCTGAGGAGATTCGAGCGCAGTTCGTGCGCAGAGACGATCACCAGGCAGCTTCGGACTGGGCGCACGTCTACCTAGACAGTCATCACGATCGCCGTACGGCGTTTCACTTCGCCACGACGCCCACCGGAACGCGGGTCGACATCCTCCACAACGAAGATTCTCGAGAGAATGTGGCCTGGGATGCCGTGTGGGAGGTTGAAACCTCGATCGATGCCGAGGGCTGGACGGCCGAATTTCGGATTCCGCTTTCACAGCTCCGCTTCGGCGCGACGGGCGATATGACGTGGGGCGTGAATTTCATGCGACAAATCGCGCGCCGGTCTGAGTCGGCGCACTGGGCCGAGATCCCGCCGGAGTCGGGCCGGCTCGTGTCGCTCTTCGGTGACCTCGACGGACTGACCGAACTCGAGGCACCCGGGCGCCTCGAGATGCTCCCCTATTCGGTGGCACGCCTTCGACGTGAAACGGTCGACACCGACAATCCGTTCCGTGACGGGAGCGATGTGTGGGGCTCAATGGGGCTCGACCTCAAGTACGGTATGACTTCCCGCTTCACCCTGACGGCCACGGTCAATCCGGACTTCGGGCAGGTCGACGCCGACCCGTCGAAGGTGAACCTGGGCACCAACGAGAATCGGTATCCCGAGAAGAGGCCCTTCTTCCTCGAGGGCGCGGAGATCTTCAACTTCCGACTTCCGCCTGAGGGGTCAGCGCTCTATTCGCGGCGCATCGGCAGGCCTCCGCAACTGCGGGCGTCCCCACCACCCGACGGCTTCGTCAACGCCCCTGAAGCCGTCCGCATCGCAGGGGCGTTGAAGTTATCGGGGAAGACGTCATCGGGCTGGTCGATCGGGATTCTGAACGCGGTCACGAATCGGGAAGAAGCGCGGGTAGCAGGACCTGACGGAAGCCTCACCGAGTCACCCGTAGAGCCACTCACGAACTACTCGGCAGCCCGCATCACACGAGACTTTCGCGAGGGTCGCAGCGGGCTCGGAGCGATCGGGACATTGACTCTCCGGTCGTTGGATGACGAGGCATTCGATCGCATGCACTCCTCGGCCGCCTCGGTAGGGGTCAACGGATGGCACCGTTTCGGGGGCTCGCGCTATCAGATTAGTGGATCGCTTCTCGGGTCTCATGTACGAGGATCAGAATCGGCGATCGCGCGGACACAGTCCTCGGTCGTGCACCTCTACCAACGGCCCGATGCCGACCATCTGACGTTCGATCCCACCCTCACATCGTTGAGCGGCCTGGCGACGGAGTTCTCACTCGACAAGATCGGTGGAGGTCATTGGACATTCCAGCTCACCGGGTGGGCTCGAACGCCGGGCGTCGAGACCAACGATGTCGGTTATGTCACATACACGGACGCCGCCCTCGGGACGGCGCGGGTACGTTACAGCGAATTCTCGCAGGGTTCAGTTTTCCGCAATTGGTACATCGACGCGAACCTGACGGCCGCCTCCACGCTGGGCTGGGAGCTCCTGCGCCAATCCTTGATCCTGCGCACTCGGTGGCAGTTTCTGAACTTCTGGACGCTCAACTTCGACGCCACCCACTGGGGAAACCATGTCTGGCCCTGGGTTCTCCGGGGCGGTCCTGCCATTCGCCGTGAGCCGAACACCACCCTGAGCGGAACCGTCGGGAGTGACACACGCAAGCACTGGAGAGCGGCTCTCAGGACAGTGTACCGGATCGAGTCAGAGGATGCATCAAAGACCCTGACCATCTCGCCCTCTCTCTTGTTACGCCCCTCGAGTCGCACGACCGTCTCGCTTTCGCCGAGCATGGTGTGGAACCGGAATCGCGCGCAGTACGTCGACGGCGTCCCCCGCCTCGAGGCCGGCGTCGCGCTCGCGACTGGTGCGCGAGAATATGTGATGGGGAGAATCGACCAGACGACGGTATCGATGACGCTCCGACTCAGCTACTCGTTCACCCCGGACCTAACCTTCGATCTGTATGCCCAGCCCTTCGTGAGCAGTGGGCGGTACTCGGATTTTCGTACCGTAGCCGACGACGATGCGGCAGACTTCAACACTCGTGTACCCCTGATCGACCCGGACTTCCTGTCAGACGTGGGCACGCGCTATCAGGTGGACGAGAATGGAGACAATGATCCTGAGTATCTCTTTCGAAAGCGGGACTTCAACGTCAGGGAGATGAACACCAACGCCGTCCTCCGATGGGAGTACAAGCCGGGCTCGACCTTCTTTGCGGTATGGTCCTCAGCCCGAAATGACTACCTGCTTTCGGACGACCTCGAAGTTTCGAACGACTTCAACCGGCTCTTATCGGCCCCCTCGACCAACACCTTCATGCTGAAGTTCAGCTATTGGATAGGGTGACCGACGCGAAAACCCCCGCGGAGCCCAAAGGCCTTACCGGGGTTTCACTAAACAAGGAGAGTTGCTAATGGCGAAAATGGAACAGTTGCAGGAAGTCTGGGAGGCGAAGGACTTAGATGGCGTGCTGAGTTTTTTTACAGACGACTATGAAATGAGAATTCTTCACGCGAACCAAACGATGAAAGGTCAAGAAGCGCGTGACTACCTGAAGGAGATGGTGCTTGATGAAGGCACCGTATCGTCTGACTTCAGAATCATCTATCAAAATGCCGACTGTGCGGTGACGTATGAGAGGATGACAGGTGAATTCAACGGGCAATGCTCCATCGTCCAACTATGGCGTGGGAGCAAGGTCTATTATCACGAAATAAGTCTGATTGAAGACCCTAAGTGACGACTCGGGAAGGTGTACCCAGTCTTTTGGGTCTTCTGGCACCTCAAGCAGGGCTCTCCAGACTATCTGCTCTGGATCGGGAAGTAGTCCCTTAACCAGTCCCCTTAATTTTGAACGCCGTTCCCCGAAGAATTCTGGTAGCTGGGCGGGTCCCTTTTGCCGACAGGCGGTCCCCCAGTACCGGGGGGTACCGCTATGCCACACCCAGCACTGTTTTGCGCGTCCTGAGTTGCGGGTTTGGGTGGGGCAGAGCAGAATGAAGCCATGACACGCTACCGCGTCCGAGCCGTTCTGCTGCTGTTCCTACTGCTACACCTGACCGCCTGTGCGACGTGGCAAGCCGTCACTCCAACCGCGATGAGCGTGGCTCAGTTGATTGAAGAAGATCGACCTGAGCGTGTTCGCTTGACCACACTGTCGTCCCAATTGGAACTAGTGGACCCATCCGTCACAGGCGATGAGGTCATGGGCCACGTCAACGAGTCCTCCTTCTGGTGCAGGGCCTTCTGGGGCAATTATTACGAAGATAGAAATGAGGACGCGTGCGATAGGTTCGTAGTTCGTTCGATACCCTTCGCAGACATTGTCACAGTGGAAACTCGGAAGGGCGAAAAACGAGGGAGAGTCTTGATGGGCGTGGGGCTGGTGGCTGCGTTCGTGGCCACCAGCATGGGTGTGTTGAATGTTACGGGTCCTTCAAATTGATGGCGTAGGGCACCCTCAACATGGGTGAGGACTGTGGTGAGTGGGTTTCTGCCCGTGAGACGGTGACCTTCGCCCCCTGTCCCCCCGGCCCCGAAGGCGATTAAGCCATCAATTTGGTTGCTTCGGATGCCAGTACCCCAAGGTTCTCCGATGGCCCAGCGTCTCACATAAGTCGTGGTGCCGAAGTGGGGGGCACGTCAGGGGGGACACGTTTACACCGTCTCAACGGTGGACAGTGGAACGTGACTGTCTCTCTAGGAACGCTGCCATGTCGTGCTCGATCCACAGCTGGGCACCCTGGTCGATCACCAGTTGTTCGATGCGCTCCATGGTCGCAACAGTGAGCGCCGAATCTACGTTTATGCTTGGGACCCTTCTGTCTGACCGACTCTCGCGGAAGTGGTAGAGGTCGCCAGCCAGAACAACAGGCCCCTCTTCATCCAGATCCACTAAGAGCACTTGATGCCCGGGCGTATGGCCTGGTGCAGGAATAATTCTCACCCTGCCATCTCCAAACACGTCGTGCTCTCCGTCGAGCAGTTCCCGCGGCACATTTCGGAGGCTTTCGTATACAGCCGGATCAAAGAATGGCACGGTTACGCTGTCCGCGAAGGCCGCGTCAAACTCAGATTGCTGTATAAGGAGCGTTGCGCCTTGTACCTCACTTGCCACTCCGACATGGTCGAAATGCATGTGAGAGAAAGCCACGTAGTCAAAAGCGTCGATAGCGTGGCCAATGGCGGGGAGCTGGTCAGCGAGCGTCTGATCCAATCGTAGCAACACCGGCGGCGATTCCACCCAGTCCCCGGCCTCTGCAAGGCCTATTGGCAAGCCCCCCTCCCACAGTAGACTGCCTGCGGGATGTTCCACTACGTAACAGGGAACGATCAGGTCACGGACATCGGTCTCGTCGTCACCGATGCCGAACATCGCAACGCTTTCGAAGCGAATGACACCACAGTCGAACTCATGCAGCGTAAGCGGTGACTCTGCTGGCGTACAAGCCACCGCAAGAACCGACGACACTGCGGTAAGAAAAAGAGGCGACCTTCGCAGATTCGTTCTCATTGTTCCCCTCCTTGCTCAATTTCGAATTTTCGCCGCGGCGGACGTAGGCGAGAGTACTCCCTGAGCAAGCATTGCGCTACGTGTGCTCGCTCACCAAGTAATCCCAGCTTCTTCGAGCAACGCTTGGTATCGGGAGTCCGCGCTGAGAAGGTCTCGGAAGGGCAATGAATGGGTGCAGCGTTGAGCTTTACGAGTGACGCTGCGGAGCCCAGCCCGATCTCCGGTTGACTCAGTGCCGAGGGTCACGCCACTCGCTTCTTCCACGCCCGCGAGTCGCTTTCCCCCAGCGGCCCCGGGGTTCTAACCGCCGATCAGGTCCCGCGTGGCCTCGAGGGCACCATCGGGAACGGACTCTGTCGAGGTCACCAGGGCGACCCAGGTCGACCACCCGTATCTCTCTGTCAGGATCTCGCCGAGGCTCCTAGCTTCCGACCCGGTTGATGCCGCTCCGATGCGTACGCGACGGAACTGCCGGCCCCCCACTTCCTGGGTGACGGTCCAGGCTGGTAGCCCCAGGTTGGCCAGCCGGTCCCTCTGCACGACTGCGGAGTCGGCGTTCAGGAAAGCTCCCATCTGGACGGTGTAGAGGGGACCGCTGATGGGCTCAGGTTCGGGCTCGGGCTCGGGCTCGGGCGTCGCCTGAGCGACAGGCGACGGCGGTGGCTGGACCTGTTCCTGGGGCTGCTGCTCATGGATCGGCTCATCGTCACCGCTGCAGGCCACTACGGTCAGGATGAGCCCGAATATCGGGATCAATCGCCAATGCATGTCTCGGCTCCTTCAAGTTGTCGGAGAAGAAAGGTGCCTCCGAGTCTGTACGATCCGCACGCACCCGTCCATAGGCGATGAAGAGTTCGGTCGATGACCTGAACACGGACCGATTGGAATTGAACCGCGAAGGGGAGGGGAGAAAGAGCTATCGTGAGCAGGATCAGAGAGCGACGCATCGGGCACCTCATTGCGAGAGGTGGGGAGGCCATGCGGAAACTGCTGAACTTCTTTATAGGCGGCTTTTAAGTTCCAGCGGTGAAACCCAGTCATCAGTCGTTCTAGCGATGCTGTGATTTCATATTCCTTATTGATTTCTGCATTGTTGGCCAGATCGTCAACGGTGCGCCCATCAGCTGCTGCTGTGGTCGCTTGAGCGACGACTTCGGCCAATCTCGTGCTATCGGTGCGGGGTACTGTGAGTCTCCCCTTATTGGCAACCACGGGGCGGTACTGGTGCCGGGCCGCACACAGCGACGCCACTGCAGCGCCACTCCCCCAAAAATATTCGTAGCTGGGTCGGGTCCATTTTGCGGACAGGCGAGACCCCAGTGGGGTACACCCCCCTAAATGCTTATCTTGTGGCTCGTCTTCTCTATTCGGCCGAACAACCCCAACTTCGCGACCTATGCACAAGACACCTTTTTTTCTCGTCGCGCTGCTCGGGATGATGACAGGCGCTGGCCTGGCCACTGCCCAGGAAGCTCCAGCTGATCTGACCACGATCCGCAACTACATGGGGATTTCGGACCGACTCACGACCGCCGGTCAGATCGCTTACGATCAGATTCCGCTGCTGCGCGAGGAGGGCTACGACGTCGTCGTCAACCTTGCCACGGCCAGCCGGGAAAGGAACTCGCTGGAAGGGTTTCATGTGACGGAATCCGGGATGGCGTACATCCACATTCCGGTCGACTGGGAACAGCCACGGCTGAGTGACTTGAGCATGTTTTTTGACGTCATGGAAGCCAACGAGGGTCGCAAGGTGTTCGTGCACTGCTTCGCCAACATGCGTGCATCGGCGTTCGTCTATATGTACCGCACGATGGTCGAGGGCGTTGCGGAGGAGGACGCCCTCGGGGCCATGAACGAGGTCTGGGACCCAGCCGAGGTCCGGCAATGGGAGGATTTGATCGAGCGGGCGCGAACGGAGTTCAGCGGGCGCTAGCTCGCCGACGGTCCCTGCGGGCCACCCGAGGCCTATGCCTCACATTGTTCACCGTCACCACCGCCGAACTTATAAACTGTTCTGCTCGTCCTTAGTTGTGGGCCTGAGTGGGGCGGGGAAGAATGAAGCCATGAAAAGAATCCTGCTGTGGGTGCTCGCTCTAGCAGTCATCCCTGTTGGGGTTGATGCACAGGGCACTCCATCAGCTTCCTGCGCGGACATAGGCCCGTCGTCTTCCTTGGAGGATGTCCGTTCCTGTGCCGAGCAAGGGGATGCCGATGCCCAGACCAGACTCGGGCGTATGTACGCCATTGGCGAAGGCGTGCCGGAGGACTATGCGGAGGCGATACGTTGGTTTCGGTTAGCTATCGAGCAAGGGAATGCGGTTGCCCAGAACGGCCTCGCGGTTATGTACTCCAGAGGCTGGGGTGTGCCGGAGGACTATGTGGAAGCAGCGCGCTGGTATCGGTTAGCAGCTGAACAAGGGTATGCCTCTGCCCAATCGAACCTCGGGCTTACGTACCTTTATGGCGCCGGCCTGCCGCAGGACTATGCGGAGGCAGCACACTGGGTTCGGTTAGCTGCCGAGCAAGGGGATGCCGATGCCCAGTTCGTCCTCGGGACTTTGTACGACAACGGCGACGGCGTGGAAGAGGACAATGTCCTTGCCTATATGTGGCACAATCTCGCTGTGGCCCAAGGAAATGAGAGTGCACAGGAGGGCAAAGACATCGTGGAACAGCAGATGACTGGTGAACAAATAGCGGAAGCCCAACGGCTATTCCGCGAGTGGCTAGAGGCTCATTCCCCCGGCGGCAACTAGAGCCCTCTCAGTGGCACCCAGTCCAGGCAGGGTGTTAGGGAATGATTAACGGGTTGTCTCAAACGTCGAGGAGTCCTAAAAGGACTGCAAATCCTCGATTCCCGGTTCAAGTCCGGGCGGCGCCTCTCAGGCAAGCAAAAGGGCTCCCGGCCAATTGGCTAGGAGCCCTTTCCCTGATCTTGGGCATAAATTCCGATCAGCTAACCCACTTCAGCATGTCTAGGTCCGGATGATTCTCGGGACGTTCGACCAACTCGAGCAACTCATTGTTGACGAGGTGCGTGTACCCCTCGGTCACGCTGATCGTGCTGTAGCCCATTGCCTTCTGTACCTGCGCGACCGGCATACCGCTCCCGATCCATGTCTCTCAGGAAGAAACCTAGGGAGTTTCACTCCGCAATTTGTCATAGACGAATGAGACACCTGTCCAAATAACGAGGAGCGTAACCACACTGATCAGAGCTGGCATCAACTCTCGACGGCCAATGAGCACATAGTTCAAATCAACGAGTAGGATCTGAGATATAGCGATCACCATCCCTGAGAACATCGTCTTGCCCGTATTCTGGACAATCCAGTCGAAGAACAGGATTGAAACGGTCCAGAACACAAGTATACTGAGAATGGTGTTGCTCACGACGGGCTCGAACGCGGGCTCAGGCATTGCCGGGTTAAAGAAGTACGTGGTTCCCAAGTACGCGAGGATACTGCCAGTGAGCCCACCACCGATGATGGATTTGATTCTACCACCCATTGTTGAATCTCCTTTGGACAGCGGGCCTGAGGCCCAACAATCCGATGTAGATAGAACGAACTCGTCCTCGCATGGTGCTCCGCCCGACTGAACTTCGCAACCTGGGCCGTGCGGTGACGTGACCCGGCGTTGGTGCATGTCTGCTGGTTTTAGCTTCGGGTCGGTTGGGCCCGATCCTTGGCACGAGGCGCCCTGAGTGCTAATCGCCAAACCTGAGCGTACTGTGACTTGCCGCGTGGCTCTGGGCTACCCTTGGTGGGAGGGCTACCGGTGTGCTCCGCCACAGCCACGTGTGGTCCACCGTAACAACATCAGGATATTCACCCGGGCCCGAGTGGGGGTTGTCTGGATGTTTCGCTTGTCCGAGGCACGCGCCGCGTAGTATTCTTGCGGTGACAGGGTTTTCACGTTTCCAGATTTCCTCCTCCGACCCGGTATTAGGAATGACACGATGACCTCATCCACCTGGGGAGAGCCTCCGGAGATCAACCCGGCCGGCTCGCTGAGCGAAGACGCCCAAGAGCAGAAGACCAGCCTCTCAGCGGATGTGATCCTCCGGCGTGCGCGACTCCGGGCCGTGATTGACGCAATCCCCGACCTGATCTCGGTGAAGGACTGCGAAGGCGTGTACCAGCTCTGTAACCAGCCATTCTCAGAGTATGTCGGCTTAGACGCCCGCGCAGTCCAGGGGAAAACCGACGTTGAACTCTTCGACGAAGGAGAGGCTCTCCGGAGAAGTGCGCTCGATGACGAGGTACTTAGTGGTGAGAAAACGCTGCGCAGCGAGAGCTGGCACGATGCCGCGGATGGCCGAACAGCGCTCTTCGACACGCTCGAGGCACCGTTCTACAACTATGAGGGAGATCTGCTCGGCCTCATCAAGATCAGTAGGGACATCACTGAACGGCATCGGATCGCGGAAGAATTGCGCGATGCCCACGACCAACTCCGTGAACAATACGAGCACCTCAAGAAACTCGAAACGCTCAGGGATTCCCTTACGCACATGATCGTGCATGACCTCCGGAGTCCTCTCATGGGCATGATCACGTCACTTCAAATGATGGAGATGGACTCCGACACATTGAGTGAAGAGCACCAGACGGACTTGGCCGGGGCAGTCAGAAGCGCGTTGCGGCTGTCACAGATGGTCACCGGGGTGCTCGACGTCAGCACGATAGAGGCAGAGGGAATGGAGCTCGACATCCGCGTCCATCAGTGTGTAGAGACCGCGCGGGCCGCGCTCGATACCCTGGGCGGAATGATCACCGAGCGCGACGTAACCGTGGAGGCAGAGGGAGACGTCCAGGCGGCCTATGACGAACAGGTCGTGACCCGTGTGATCGCAAACCTCGTCTCGAACGCGCTTACTTTCACGCCCGAAGACGGGTCAGTGAAGGTCACTGTCCGTAAGGACGAGAACGGATCTGCACGCGTGGAGGTGAGGGATACCGGCGACGGAATTCCGGCGGAGTATCACGAATTGATCTTCGAGAAGTTCGGTCAGGTCGGTCGTGGCGAGCGACGCGTGAAGGTTTCCACCGGGCTCGGGCTCGCGTTCTGTAAGTTGGCGGTCGAAGCCCACGGTGGTCGCATCGGCGTCGTCAGCCAGGTAGGCGAGGGCAGCACGTTCTGGTTCGAACTTCCCGACCTGGAATCAAACCCGTGAGTGGGGCACATCGTGGGCACAGGCCTGCCCAGAGGAATTAGAAACGGACCCAGACGGGA
Organism: Longimicrobiales bacterium; assembly: GCA_029245345.1. NCBI lineage: Bacteria > Pseudomonadati > Gemmatimonadota > Longimicrobiia > Longimicrobiales > Longimicrobiales bacterium. Next base: position 12,709 of record JAQWPM010000005.1, on the reverse strand, counting down.
CCAAGCGCTCGAACGTCACAAACCGCGGCGCAGTTAAGGACACTAGGCCCGACGGAGGTCCCCGAAACCCCGAGACACTCCTGTAAGTCCTCGATCCCCAGTTCCACTCGAGGTGCACACATGATGAAGCGGGAAGCGAGGTCATTCCGGGCGAAGGATCTGATCGCCTCTGGTTCTCTATGCCCAAAAGGCGAGGACTACTCCCCATCCCGCCGCGCCATCCAGATCACATGCCGCGCACCCTTACCCGCATGCGCCCGCACCGTAACCTCCTCAACCGCGAAGCCCACCGCTCGAAGCCGCTTCGTAAACGCCTCGTCCGGCCCCGCAGACCAAATCGCCAACACGCCACCCGGCCGAAGAGCCTGAAGCGCCCCACCCAACCCCGCCTTCGAGTACAGCCATTCATTCGAGGCGCGCGTGAGCCCATCTGGACCGTTATCCACGTCCAGCACGATCGCATCGAATCCCTCGCCAGGACCCCGAACAATCACGGTCACGTCGAGGATCTCCACCCGCGCGCGAGCGTCGTCTAACGGCCGCCCAGCAGAGGGCCCCAGGACGCCTTGGTTCCACTCGACGACACCAGGCACGATCTCGGCTACCACAACCTCCGCGTCAGCGGGGAGTGACCTCAAGGCCGCCGCCAACGTGTAGCCCATCCCGAGTCCGCCGATCAGGACACGAGCCCCCGGTTGGTCTCGAAGCCCCTTGCAGGCGATCACGCCCAACGCGTCCTCAGATCCGTGGGCGCGCGTATTCATCAGGTCCTGACCGCCTACGATCTTGATGAAGTAGTCTGCGCCTCGTTGATAGAGGCCCAGTTTTCCGCCTTCGCCAGGGATCGGCGCCGTGTGGAGCAGCTGCATGTGGTCAGTTGTCCTTTCTTGCGGTCGGCTGCTCGAACCAAAGCGAGAGCTTGGTCTCCGTCCCTGCGAAATTCGCGCCGGCCGCCTGCTCGCGCCAGCGAAGTGCTTCCTCGCCCCCATGAGCAGATTTGGCCCTCGATCCTGTGTGTAGTGCACAAGAAGTGATTGGCACTGGGGACCGTCGGGTCCATGCCTGACCCGGTCAGAGGCGGTCCCAGGGCGGGGGTGTCCGAAAGCATACCCCCCCGTCGTTCTTCGCGCTTGACGCCGCGTTCTGACGTGGAGGCGCCCCGGCGCAACGTCGAAGTTCAGCTATGGCAGAGTCAAAAATGCACATTTGGCTCGATCGACTCCTCACGGATATGGACGCGGAAATGCGGTTACAAGGCGTGACACCGCAATCCCGGCGCCTGTATGCCGCGCACGTCAGGTGCTCGCCGATGGAGGAAGAAGCTGCTGGTGGTGGATCCTTCGATCAGAACCTCGGATTTCTCCGAAGATGGGGTACGCGCGAAGGTCTCTACTGAGGCTTGGACGAATCCGACGGCGCCTGCCATAGTGTACTGTTCGGAAAAGCCTAGAGGACGGGGCATCGGATTCGGCAACCAATCTTGGTGAGGGTAGATGAGGACAGATAGCTACGTGGCCCCGCGCCTATGTGCTCTCTTTGCCACCGCAGTTCTCCTTCTGTCGGCGTGTGCGCCTTCCGAGGGGGCTTGGCCAGAGGGTGTCACTCCGGAACTCGTGGAAAAGGGGCGAGGCATCTTCGGCAAGGAGGGCTTCTGCTTCACGTGCCACGACTACGACGGGACAGGAGGGGCGGGTGCCAACCTCGCGGATTCGGAATGGTGGCACAGTGATGGCTCGTATGAGGGGATCGTCGCGACGATCACTCGCGGAGTCCCGGCGGACAAAGCCCGTGGAGGTGCTGCCTCTGCGATGCTTCCGAAAGGCGGGACATCGATGACCGAAGAACAAGTGCGTGCGGTGGCGGCCTTCGTGTGGAGTCTTCAGTTGCCGGAAGAAGGCGAAGAACCTTCGGGGGGCTGAAACCCCGTGCGCTCACCGCTGGCTCGAACGGCCTTCGTCCTGGCGGCCCTCGCGGCGTGGTCCGTGCTGCTGCCCGCGATGTCAGCGCAGGTCCGCGAACGGGCAAGGGCCGGTGTCGCGGAGGGAGACATCGAGATCGACGGGGTGCTGTCCGAGGGAGCTTAGTCGAGATCTGCTCCGATTAGAGAGAACTCGAGTTGGGACGCAGTGTGGGAGGCTTCTACGGTTGGAGACGCGGAGGGGTGGACGGTCCAGGTCCGTGTTCCGTTACAGAGTCTCACCTTCGACGCATCCTTGGGTGGCGAACCGCATCCAGCCAAATGCTGATCAACATCCAGTACGCGTTGCGCAATGGAGCGAGGGGCCAGCGTCCGAGCCGAGCCGTATTAGGGATTTGGTACGGGAACTGCAAACAGCGGGATTGGCCGTATCAAGCGGATTCGGAGCGCTTACCTAGCAAGGCGCCCTGGCCGGAGGGTGTCCTGCGAGCCAAACTGACCTGTACAGCGGGCGTGAAGTGCACTGCGCCCCTACCGAAGGGAGGAGTAATGGAGGTCTTGTGGATGATGGTGCCAGGCTTCGTGGTCGGAGTCCTGCTGTTCGACAGCGTTCGGAAGATCTTCACGGACGATGCGACTGTCACCCGCCGCCTGCTTGCGGAACAACCCGTGACCATGACCGCGGCGGCCACGATTGTCGGGACTGTTCTCGTCTACGGTGCACTCAACCTCCTACGGATCTTCTGACGTGGCCGTAGCTCGCTGGCCCTTGGATGCAGGAGAGCGCCTGCGCCGGCACACTCGACGCACACTGGCACGGAGCACACATGGGCCGAGAGTTGATGACCGGTTTCATCAACACGGGGGCCGTGAACCCGAAGCGCCACTCTGCGGATCGGACCCGAACGGCTGTTCGAGCTACGTGAGGGCTCGATGTCACGACCGCAGCAGATCGACGGCAACGGGTGAGTGGTGCGCTAGCGAATCGAGTCGGCGGGCAGGGGCAACGCTCCTAATGAGTCGCTTAGCCCCCGGAGTGTGGCATTCGTCGGGAAGGCTTGGCGCGCAGCAGCGAGCGCTGCGTCCGCCTCCGTGCGACGGCCTTGTGCAACCAAGGCCCGTGTCAGGTGCGCCTCACGGTCCGCGTGCCGCCCGAAGGGCAGTGCGGTAACAACAGCCTCTGCTTCATCTGCCCGGCCCAGGCGCAGAAGCCACTCCACACGCTCCAGCGGCATCTCGATCGCATAGGGTTGGAGGGCTGTCGCGCTATCGAGGGCTACAAAGGCCTCTTCCCAGGCTCCTCGCTCGAACAGCAGGCGCCCCATGTACCACTGCGACCGAAAGGCCTCAGGGTGTTCGTCGATCAGCGTCGCGATCACGGTCTCCGTATCCACCCAACTTCCGTTGCGAGTCCAGGAACGAGCCGAAAGGAGCAACACGACGAGGATCGCCGCCGCGCCCGCTGCACGAACGTGTGACTCGGAAAGGCGCCGCCTGGCACCGACCCACGCAGCTGCAACAACCATGCTGAAGCCGACTGACGGGAGGTAGAAGAAGCGTTCGGCCATCCACTGAGCGATGGGAATCAGGAGGTTGCTGGAAGGCAATATCACGATCGCAAACCAGACCAGTCCCAACGAAGCCAACCGATCCCGGCGATACGCCCAGGTCGCAGCGGTGATCGCAGCAATCCCGACCGCACTGCCGAGCCAAAAGCGCGGTTCACCTGGGTCCGATGGCATGATCACAGCCGGTCCATAGTCCACGGCTAGGTCGAGCGGAAAGAGGTGGAGCCGCACGTATTCAGACCAATTGGCCACTGCGGTCGTAACCCGGTGCCAGGTCGGGATCGTAGCGATGAACGGTGCGACGTCTGATGTCGTGAGGGTCCCGAGCACCACCCGCCGAGCCACAAGGTAGGCTGCGCCCATCCCACTCATGCCCAGCCACAACGGCCATCGCCTCAGGAGGCGTTGGACAGGGGCACCCACGGCCCCAGGGCGAAGCAGTTCCACCGCGATAAGCACTGCAGGGAGCGTGACACCATGCTCCTTCGACAAGAGAGCCAACCCAAAGAGTGCCAAAACGGAAGCTTGTCGCCCCAGCCGGGGAGGAATGTCCTCAGCTTTGGCTTCGTCGATTCGCTCGCGTGGCCCCAGATACACAACCACAGCGGCGACCGAGAAGAGCGCGACCAGCAGCTCCGAGCGCCCCGCGATATTCGCCACGGCTTCGACATGGACCGGATGCACCGCGAACACGAGGCCACCAAAAAGCGCAGCCAGGACCGGAGCACCCAAGCGGCCGAGCAAGGCGAACACCAACACGGAGACCAGCGCATGCAGGAATACGTTGGTCTTATGAAAGAAGGCGGCCTGCCCATTCCCGATCGACCAGTCCAGGGCGTAGCTACTGGTCGTGATAGGCCGGTAGGCTCCGCGACCCGCTGGCATATCCCGGAGCATCGGTTGAGAAAACATGTCGGGAATACCCGAAGCGCCCTCCGTCGCGCCGGAGGCGAACACGAAGCGCTGGTCGTCCCACGCCGCGCCGTAAGAGAGCGTGTTCGAAAACACCACAACGGCGGTCAGCGCCGTCGCGATTATTGCCGCCCAGTAGGTTCGGTTCTTGCTCACGCGGGAGGCTACGCCGTGGCGGGGTGGGACGCTAGGGCAAAAAAGAGGGGCCCTCGGCGCAATGTGCTGAGGTCCCCATAGCCCATTTATTCACCGATCAGGTGATGATGATCTTCCGCCGATCGATAGTTGCGCGGCGACTTTCAAGACGGCGTTCTTCTCCACGCCGCCGCGGGATTTCCGTTCGCGGATCTTCTTCACGTCGATCGATGACCTCGCGGCGTTCGGCCTCAACATCAAGGGTGTTGGTCCGGCGAACCGTGTCGCGACGTTCGCGTTCTCTCCTGCCGGCGTCTTGGCGCTCGTCGAGGTCGCGCCTGCCGTCACGGAGGCGTCGTGCCTCGTGGCGCTCAGTCGGATTTGGGCGATGCCCCCAACACGAGCGTCTGCCCAGGCCGGGTGTTCACTGTGGTCCGCAGCCCCACGCTGGAGTTCTGCCCTGGACCCATCCAGTACACCTCGTCCGTGATCTCATAGAGGTCGTCGGTGCCCTGAATAGTCGGTCCGATTTGGCTTCCATCGGCAGCAGAGACCACACCTTCACTGGTCTGCCGCCGCCCTCAGGCCACCGATATAATTCGGCGAGACGACGGCGTCGGCTCCGACCTTACGGATCTTCGACTCGTGCTCGATATCGTCGACCCGAGACACGATGCGGATGTTCGGGTTGAGCTGACGGGCCGTAAGCGTGACGACCACGTTCTCATTGTCGGAATCGGTGCAGGCCACGATGCCAGCGGCCCGCTCTACTCCTGCGGTGCGCAGGATGTCGTCGTCTGTCGGATCGCCGAGAATAATCGGCACATCGGGGAGACTCACCTTCGCGGCCCCGGCGGCCGCTTGATCTCTGATGACGAATACCACCCGGCGCTTAACCGACTCGAGCTCAGAAACGGCGTAAACGGCGGTCGACCCCGATCCGCACCCGATCAGATGGTCTCGGATCTCCGAGAACTCTCGTCCCATACGTCTTCTCTGAAATACGTGGCCGAGCTGGCCCTCAACAACGAAGGCAGTGGCCGTAGATACGAAATAGAGCGCCCCACCCATTCCCACCAAGATGAGCACCGCTGTGAAGATCAAAGCCGCGTTACTGTCGAGGGCGGCCTCGTGCCCATGGCCGACAGTCGTGAGCGTGATCGTGGTCATGAAGAACGACCGAACCCATCCAGCTGCGGGATCGATCAGACGGAAGCCTATCGTTCCGACAACAGTGATACTCATTAGGAATAGGCCGGCTCCGACCAGCCGGACCCTGAAGTCCTTTAGGTATGCGGGCAAGCTGTGCCAGGCCTGTGCAGGCCCCATCAAGCGCCTTGCCGGACCGTGAGATATGCGAGATTCTTGAGGCCTCCTGACGTACAAAGGAGCCCCATTCTTCACCGAGTGAGCCAATCCGATGGCGTTCATCCCATACGTCCCACACGAGGAGGCTGACGGCCTGTTGGCCGAGCTGTACGATCGGTACGGCGGAGAGGCCATCGACAACATTCTCAGGATCCACTCTCTGAACCCCCGTTCGATGCGGGATCACGTGGAGCTGTACTCACACCTCATGCGGGGCCGCTCACCTTTGAGCCGTGAGCAGAGGGAGATGTTGGCAGTCACCACATCTGCTTTGAACGACTGCTTCTACTGAATCAATCACCACGGGGCGGGTCTCCGTAAGTTGCTGGGTTCAAAAGAAATTCCCCGGGCTCTCGCACGTGACTTTCGGTCCGCACCTGTCTCGGCGCCGGACGCAGTCATGCTGGCGTACGCCGAGAAGTTGACCCTGCGACCCCATGCGGTGTGCAAAGCCGATATCGACCAGCTCCGGGAGGTAGGATTCTCGGACGCCGCTGTGCTCGATATTTGTCAGGTGGTATCGTACTACAACTACGTAAACCGACTCGCGGATGGCCTCGGTGTCGAACTCGAATCGGGTTGGACCCCTGAAGACATGACCATCACACGCGAAGAGTTCGACGTGATCTTGGTTGCCCGTCACTCGAAAAGACCAAGCCCATGATCACTCTCAAGCTGGACGGGCGTTCGCTTCGTCTGGAAGACATCGAGAACGTCGCGTTCGGTGCCGACATCGTCGTTCAGCTGGACGAAGACGCGAAGGTGCGCATGCGGGAGTCGCGTGCGCTCATCGAAGAACTCGTCTTGGCCGGCGAACCTGTCTACGGCGTCACGACGGGCTTTGGACGACTTGCCGACGTCGCGATCGCCCCTGAGAATCGTGAGGCACTTCAGCACAACCTGGTGCGTAGCCACGCATCAGGAATGGGAGACCCACTGGACAGCTCTGCGGTGCGTGCGCTAATGCTGCTTCGCGCCAACGCGCTGTCACGCGGACACTCCGGGTGCCGCGTTGAGGTGGTGGAACTCTTGCTCGGGCTTCTGAACGCAGGAATCCATCCCCGAGTACCGGAGTTCGGTTCTGTAGGAGCCAGTGGGGACCTCGCCCCGTTGGCGCATGTCGCCTTGGCACTGCTTGGAGAAGGGCGCGCGGAGCATGAAGGAGTGGAGTCCGATGTAGGGCCACTCATGGCCGACGCGGGCCTCCAGCCCATGCGCCTCGGGTCCAAAGAGGGATTGGCCCTCATCAACGGGACGCAAGCTACGACCGGCATCGGGATCTTGGCCCTGCTCGCCGCTGAGCGAGCGGTCGAGTGCGCTGAGGTGGCGGGTGCCATGTCGATGGATGCCCTCTTGGGGACACCTGAGCCGTTCCGACAAGAGATCCAGGATGCGCGGCCTCACGCGGGCCAGGGCATATCGGCCGGCCGACTCAGAGCACTTGTGGCTGGATCCGAGATCCGTGAGTCGCATCGTGAGGGCGACCCGAGAGTCCAGGACGCCTATTCGCTGCGGTGCATGCCACAGGTTCACGGGGCTGCTCGTGAGGCCCTCCGATACATCCGTGGGATCCTCGAGACCGAAGCCAACAGTGCCACCGACAACCCATTGGTCTTTCCGGAAGCCGGTGTTGTCGTGAGCGGCGGCAACTTCCACGCCCAAGTGGTGTCTGCCGCGTTGGATCTACTGGCCATCGCGCTCGTCGACCTCGCCTCGATCTCGGAGCGGCGCATCGAGCGTCTCCTGAACCCCGATCTCTCCATGGGATTGCCTGCGTTTCTGAGCAAACGCCCTGGCCTCGAAAGCGGCTTCATGATTGCCCAGGTGACCGCCGTGGACCTGATTGGCGAGATGCGGGTGCTCTCCCATCCGGCCAGCGTGGACTCGATCACGACGAGTGCGAATCAAGAGGACCACGTGTCCATGGGTTTGGCTGCGGCGCGGAAGGCGTTGCGAGTGACCAGGTGTGTCGAGCGGGTTCTGGCTACGGAACTCATGTGCGCGGCCGAGGGGATCGAGTATCGCCGACCGCTCAAGTCGGGAGCGGGCGTCGAAAAGGCACACGCCACCGTCCGGGCCGTAGTCGACGCGCTGGACGGCGACCGAATGCTGGGCCCTGATTTAGACGCTCTTACCGAACTGGTACGATCCGGCGAAATGGCGCGGATCTCAAAGGAGTTGGAAGCATGACGGAGTCGGTCGCTCGCTCGGTGCGGGCCCCCCGAGGTTCCGAAATGTCCTGCAAGGGCTGGACGCAGGAGGCTGCCATGAGAATGCTCATGAACAACCTTGATCCCGAGGTCGCAGAGCAGCCCAACGATCTCATCGTGTACGGTGGGACAGGAAAGGCAGCGCGTTCGTGGGAGGCTTTTGACGCCCTCGTCGCAACGCTCAAAGAGCTCGAGAATGACGAGACGATGTTGGTGCAGTCCGGAAAGCCTGTCGGCGTCTTCCGCACGCACGAGCGCGCGCCGCGCGTCCTCATAGCCAACTCCAACTTGGTCGGCCGCTGGGCTACGTGGGACCACTTCCACGAGTTGGAGAAGCGCGGCCTGATGATGTATGGGCAGATGACTGCCGGGTCGTGGATCTACATCGGGACACAAGGCATCCTCCAGGGCACGTATGAGACCTTCGGCGTACTCGCGGAGAAGCACTTCGGGTCGACACTGAAGGGCAAGTGGGTCCTAACGGGTGGAATGGGGGGCATGGGCGGAGCTCAACCCCTCGCGGCCACCATGAACGAGGGCGCCGTTCTGTGCATCGACGTGGATGCCGATCGGATTGAACGTCGAATCGACCACCGGTACTGTGACCGAATGACGGGCAACCTGGACGAAGCGCTCGTGTGGGTTCAAGCTGCGGCGGCATTGGGTGAAGCGCTTTCAGTAGGGCTCGTGGGAAACTGCGCTGAGATCCTCCCCGAGTTGGTCGAACGCGGCATCACCCCGGACGTGGTCACGGATCAGACGTCCGCGCACGATCCGCTTAACGGTTATGTGCCAGCAGGTTTGTCTTTAGCCGACGCGGAAGCACTCCGACGTTCGGACTCAGACGAATACATCCGGCGCTCCATGGAATCGATGCGCACTCACTGTGAGGCGATCGTGGCTATGCAGGATGCTGGCGCCGTCGCGGTGGACTACGGCAATAACCTCCGTGGCTATGCACAGGATGCGGGTTTCGAGAACGCCTTTGCATACCCGGGCTTCGTGCCGGCCTATGTCCGCGAGCTCTTCTGTGAGGGAAAGGGACCGTTCCGATGGGCCGCGCTCTCGGGTGACCCCAAGGACATTCACAGGACGGACGAACTGGTTCTGGAGATGTTTCCGGAAGACGAGCACCTATGCCGTTGGATCAGGATGGCGCACGAGAAGGTCGCTTTCCAGGGGCTTCCGTCCCGTATCTGTTGGTTGGGGCAGGGCGCCCGCGCCCGCTTCGGAGTCGCCCTAAACGACCTGGTGGCTTCCGGTGAACTGAGCGCACCTGTGGTGATTGGTCGCGATCATTTGGACACCGGGAGTGTCGCGTCGCCTGGCCGTGAGACCGAAGCCATGAAGGACGGCTCGGACGCGGTCGCCGACTGGCCGATCCTGAACGCACTGCTCAATACCGCTTCAGGCGCGAGCTGGGTCTCGTTTCATCACGGCGGCGGCGTCGGTATCGGCAATTCGCTCCATGCAGGTCAGGTCATCGTCGCCGACGGAACCCCGGAAATGCGGGAGCGCATCCAGCGGGTGCTGACGAACGATCCAGGGATCGGCGTCGCACGCCATGCGGACGCGGGCTACGAGACGGCGATCAAAACGGCGCGGGCAGAAGGCCTGAATATCCCGATGCTGGGCGACTAGCGCAGAGGGACCCCCGCGTGGTGGGGGAGAGCCTCAGCGGCGCAGCCGGCGTGCCACGTCACGGAATCGCTCAGCGACCTCTTCCTGCCGAGCATGACGGCCGTCTCGCACCACCCAGGTGCCACACGCCATGACGTCACGCACGGCTGAATCTTCACCGCTGAAGATCCAGGAGTCGAGCCATTCGTCGCTGCGCCGACCGATCATGGAGGTGTGCTCCGTGTCCAAGGCGACGAAGTCCGCTCGTGAGCCCTCTGAGATCGCTCCAATCGGTGCCCCGCATGCCTGGGCTCCGCCCTTCCAAGCCCCTTCGAGGAGCGCTCTTCCCGAGGAACGGTCGCTCTGACCCGCCGCAATATTTCGCTCCTGGGTCACGAGACGCTGGCTGTACTCCAGCATGCGCAGATCCGCTACAGGACTCACGCTGATATGTGAGTCGGTACCCACACCCCAACGACCTTCGACCGCTGCGTAGTCAGCAAACGGGAAGACGCCGTCCCCGAGATTCGCTTCAGTGGTCGGACAAAGCCCCACGACGGCGCCGGTCTCGGCCAGAGCAAGAGTCTCCCCGATGGTCATGTGCGTCGCATGAATCGCACACCAACGCTCATCCACCGGCGCATTCGACAGCAGCCACTCGACCGGGCGAGCCCCGGACCAGGCGACACAAGCGTCGACCTCGCGCCTTTGCTCCGCGATATGGATGTGAATAGGGCCCTCGGCGTCGATCGCTCCCATTGCTGTGACCACCAGATCGAGGTCCTCAGGGGGCACAGCACGCAGCGAATGCAGCGCCAACCCGACGTTGTGCCGCACGTCTCCTTGCGAGCTTTGTCGGAGTATTGCCACGTCGTTCAAGAGCGCGTCCACCGTGGCCACAAACCGCGCCTGACCATGCGTCGGCGGCTTGCCGCCGAAGTCGGAGGTGCGATAGAGCACCGGCAGCAGGGTCGTGCCGATACCGCTGGTTTCCGCCGCCGCCAAGACACGTCGAGCCATCTCGATCGGGTCCCCGTAGGCGCCACCATCGACATCGTTTCGGAGGTAGTGGAATTCGGCGACGTGGGTGTACCCATGCCGAAGCAGCTCGACCTGCAACTGGGCGGCAACGGCTTCGACGTCGTCCGGAGACATTCGCTCTAGGAACGCGTACATGCGCTCCCTCCATCCCCAAAATGAGTCTCCGCGCTCCGAGCCTCGCTCTGCCAAGCCAGACATCGCTCGCTGGAACGCGTGAGAATGAAGGTTCGGCACGCCGGGAACGACAACGCCTGGCACGACCTCGGCTTCCGCCGGCTCACCACCGGGAGTCACCGACTCAATCAGCCCATCGGGTCCGACCGACACGCGCACACGTTCGGCCCAACCGTCGGGTAACAAAGCGAGATCGAAAAAGAGGTCTGACATGGCGCGGCAGTGTAGATTCCCACCGGAGCGGGAGTCAACGAGGAGGAACCCCTGAGCAACTGCGACTTACTGATCACCAACGTACACGTCGCCACCATGGTCCCCAACGGCACCCCCTATGGAACTGTGCTGGACGCCGCCATAACGATTGCGGATGGGCGCGTGACCTGGGTGGGGCCCGCCGGCCAGTTGCCGGCGCCCCTACGCGACGCCGCAGGCCAGACCGTTGACGGGGGCGGGGGCTGGATCACACCTGGCCTCATCGACTGCCACACACATTTGGTCTTTGGCGGCGATCGCGCCCATGAGTTCGAAATCCGCCTGGCAGGCGCCAGCTACGAAGAGATCGCACGGGCGGGCGGAGGCATCGTCTCGACCGTGGCTGCGACCCGGGAAGCATCAGACGACGACCTGTACCGCGTGGCAAGCGACCGACTCCGTGAGATGATCGAGCAGGGGGTCACCACAGTTGAGATCAAGTCCGGATACGGACTCAATGTCGAGACAGAAATGCGAATGCTCGCGGTCGCGAGGCGGTTGGGAGACGCGATGCCTGTCACCGTCTCCACGACGCTGCTGGGGGCCCATGCACTTCCGGTGGAATTTGCGGATGACCGGGCGGGCTATATCGCCTTAGTGGCGGAGCAGATGATCCCAAGGGCCGCCGCCGCGGGGCTCGCAGATGCGGTGGACGCCTTTTGTGAGGGGATCGGCTTCACCGCAGACGAATGCCGGACGGTGTTTGAAGCAGCCGGGCGACACGGACTCGCGGTGAGACTCCATGCCGACCAACTGTCTGATCTCGGCGGCGCAGCGCTCGCTGCCGACTTTGGGGCCCGATCCGCGGATCATCTGGAGTACACATCTCCGGAAGGCGCACGTGCCATGGCTGCTGCCGGCACCACCGCGGTATTACTCCCCGGCGCCTATCATTTCTTGCAAGAACCGACGAAGCCGCCGGTAGAGGCCTTCCGTGAGGCTGGAGTCCGTCTGGCCGTGGCTTCGGACTACAACCCAGGCTCGTCGCCGGTGGGCTCACCGCTGGTGACACTCAATCTGGCGTGTGTCCTGTTTGGCCTCACTCCAGAGGAGGCGCTCGCCGGGATGACGCGCAACGCTGCACCAGTCCTTGGGCTCGACGGAGAGGCCGGAGTGCTCACCGAAGGTGCTCGGGCAGACATGGTCCTATGGGACGTGCAGCGTCCTGCGGAATTGTGCTATTGGCTCGGGCGGAATCCGTGCCGGGCCGTCGTTCAAGACGGGGCAGTGGTTCACTCCACCTGATACGGAAACCGGGCCCTCGCACATGATGCGAGAGCCCTGCCGTTTCCATGAGATTGCCTCCCGTCCTAGTTGCCACCCCCACGTCTGGGCGGTGCCCTGCGTGCAGGCCTGGACGAGCCTGAACTTCTCGTTGGAACTGAACGAGTGGCCGGCCGCGCAGGTGCGGACCGCGTCGTCGGCGCCCGTGACGGCGCTGAACGGGTGGCCGGCCGCGAAGGTGCGGACCGTGTCGTCGGCGCCCGTGACGGCGCTGAACGGGTGGCCGG
>JAQWPM010000004.1 GCA_029245345.1 Longimicrobiales bacterium | reverse complement strand
AAGCCGCAGCCAAGAAGGCCGCTCCTAAGAAGAAGGCCGCGCCTAAGAAGAAAGCTGCAGCTAAGAAGGCCGCGCCCAAGAAGAAAGCTGCAGCCAAGAAGGCCGCTCCTAAGAAGAAGGCCGCGCCTAAGAAGAAAGCTGCAGCTAAGAAGGCCGCTCCTAAGAAGAAGGCCGCGCCTAAGAAGAAAGCTGCAGCCAAGAAGGCGGCTCCTAAGAAAAAGGCCGCAGCCAAGAAGGCCGCGCCTAAGAAGAAAGCTGCAGCCAAGAAGGCGGCTCCTAAGAAGAAGGCCGCAGCCAAGAAGGCGGCGCCTAAGAAGAAAGCTGCAGCCAAGAAGGCTGCTCCTAAGAAGAAGGCCGCAGCCAAGAAGGCTGCTCCTAAGAAAAAGGCCGCAGCCAAGAAGGCTGCTCCTAAGAAAAAGGCCGCAGCCAAGAAGGCTGCTCCTAAGAAAAAGGCCGCAGCCAAGGGCAAGAAGAAGAAATAGCCCCTGGCCTTTTTTGATGTGCAAAACACCGACGCCCTAAGGGGCGTCGGTGTTTTGCGTTGGGCCCCATGAGTCGGCAGTCAAGCAGCTATTGATCAGCGAGGTACGCCATCACGGCGTGGTATTCTGCAGACACCTCCTGAAAAAACTCTGTCGTAGCGGCGACCTCACCTTCTCGACCCAACTCCTCGAGCCTACGGAGCAATTCAGGGAGGTGGTGCGCCCGGATGGTGCCTGACGCAGACTGGAGGCTGTGTGCCCTGCTCGCATCTCGTCGCAGTTTCCGGAGGTCATGGCATTTGTGATGCGCGCCATGATCCCTGGCGCCTCGGATGCATAGACAGCCAGCGTTGTATCCACGATCTCCTCGTCCCCTACTTCCAAGCGTCGGGAGGTGGTCAGCCCGAGCCCAGAGCCCCCGTGCACTCGGGTCGCAGACTGATCAGCCTGCTCGAATTCCCCAAATACTCGATCCTGGCTTTCCTTCGGAATGCCGATACCGGTGTCTTTAACGCTGAGTTGGATACGCGCGCCGCTTTCGTCAGAATCGACTTGTGAAACTCCGAGCACGGTCTCACGGCCGTCCATGAGTTTCACCGCAATTGACAGAAGGTTTGTGATGATCTAACGAAGTCGTACCGGGTCGCCGTGCACGCAGGGCGGGACCTCGGCGGCGGCAATCAGGAGCTCAGTCCCGCGGCCTGCGGACCAAATACCCGCGTGACCTCGCTCCGCATGTCGTGGAGCTGAAAAGCGATCGACTCCAGATCGAATTGGCCTGCTTCGCTTTTCGGGACATCGAGAACATCATTGAGGATTCGAAGAAGGCCATCTACCAACGCCTTCACCACGTTGATCGAGGGCTGCTGTTCCTCTGTCGATATCTGTGTGGGGTTGCGATGAACTCGATGGCTGGGCAGGAGCCGTGTTCTGAACAACCTCTCTCCAAGCGGGGCCAGGCCACTTGGGGACGCTAGACGGCCACATCGGCCCTGGCAATTCTGCGGCCACGCTCAGATCGCTACATTCTCACCCCATGGGCACCTTCACTAGTACCCGCGGAAACCAAGCCTCGCTCGAGGCAGCTCTGTTCGAGGGCCTCGCGCAGGACGGCGGCCTCTACATGCCCGATCCTATGCCCCGGGTCCGGCCGTTATCAGAGCATGGGTCGAAGCCGGCGTTCCTCTCGGTGGCCTGCAAGGCAGCCTCCGACCTCCTAGAGGACTCACTCCCATCTGAGATCACTACGTCGGTCGTCGCTGATTCTCTGACATTCCCGGTACCTCTCATTGAGGTCGATCCGGGAGTACACGTGCTTGAGCTGTTCCACGGCCCCACGCACGCGTTTAAGGACTTCGGAGCCCGCTTTATGGCGCGGCTCATGTCGACGATAGACCCCTATGACATCAACTCGACTTCGCCCCGGACGGTCCTCGTGGCCACCTCCGGTGATACTGGGAGCGCGGTGGCGAACGCATTCCACCGCCTACCCGGATATCGGGTGGTCGTGCTCTTCCCCCGCGATGGCGTCAGCGCACGTCAGCGCCGCCAGATGACGACCCTGGGAGACAATGTCACATCCGTCGCAGTAGCCGGAACCTTCGACGACTGTCAGCGCCTGGCGAAGGAAGCCTTCGGGTCCGCATCCATACGAGCACAACACAGATTGACCTCGGCCAATTCGATCAACATCGGCAGACTCTTGCCTCAAGCTCTGTACTACATGTTCGCCGCGGCCAGCCTGGACGACCCTCCACGATTCTCGGTCCCCTGCGGCAACTTGGGCAATCTCTGTGCGGGGATAATCGCCCGCAGCTGTGGAATGTCGACTCATAGTTTCCTCGCAGCTACCAACGTGAACGACTCGTTTGCGACGTTCCTGAATACGGGTATGGTTGGCGACCGAGAGTCCATATCCACGATCTCAAACGCGATGGACGTTGGCAGTCCAAGCAATCTGGAGCGTATCCGCTGGATGCACGAAGTCTCCCCTGAGCCCCTCCAGAATTTCGTCTCCAGCCACGCGATCGACGACGACGACACTCGCAAGACCATCCGTGATGTCTTCTCACGAACGGGATATGTGCTCGATCCGCACTCAGCCGTCGCCTACCGTGCCCAACAGCGCCGCCCCGCTCCCGCCGGTGTCCCGACCGTCGTGCTGGCGACGGCACACCCGGCTAAGTTCCCTGAAGTGGTCGAGCAGGCTATTGGCGTGGAAGTCCCGCTCCCTCCGGGGCTCGCATCGGTGATCGGCAAGGACGAACACTTCCTACAAGCGGCACCCACACTTAGTGATATCGAGGCAATCTTGAGCCGGATCGACACGATTGAGTGACCTGGCCGCTGCGCGAATCCGGGTACCGTGCTCCACGTCGAACCTAGGCAGTGGATACGACACCATCGGCCTCGCGTTGAACCGTTACCTGGACGTCCGATACGAGCCCGGCAACCAAGTTCTCAGGGTTGAGCGATCTGGAACACTCGAGAAGCTGACCGACTCTGTTGAGAATGACCTCGTGACCGCCGCATTTATGGAGGCCTTGAGCAAGGATGGCCTCGAGGCTGGAGGCACGGTGCACCTCAGCTCGACGATCCCCGTTGCTCGGGGGCTCGGGTCATCCGCCGCTGCAGTGCTCGCGGGTATCGACCTTGCTCTAGCGGTGAGGGGCCTGCCAGAAGACCGGGACGCCGCCTTCTGCGCCGCCTATGAGCACGAGGGGCACGGTGACAACGCGGCACCTTGTCTCTTCGGTGGGCTGCGAGCCGTGCTGCCAGGCGCCATCCGCCCCCTCGTCACGAAGCTCGAGCTCTCTGACATGATAGGCTTCGCATACGCCGCGCCACCCGCAGGCATATCGACCATCTCAGCTCGAAAAGCGCTCCCGAAGCACGTCGGACACGACACGGCGGCCCGATCGATCGCTAGGGCGACAGCTCTAGTTCAGGGCCTGGCACGCGGTGATCCAGAGTTGCTCAGGATTGGGGCGGAAGACGAACTCCACGTCCCACATCGACTGCCCATGATCCCGGGCGCGTATAACGCAATCGCTGCTGGGTACGACGCAGGAGCGTGGGCTGTCACGGTCTCCGGTGCAGGATCCGGGCTCATCGCTATGTGTCCGGTCAGCCGCACAGATCTGGTGGCCGCCGCGATGCGCGAAGTCTTCGCGAATGGTGACGATGATCCTGAGTGCGTCGGCTTCGCAGCAAATGTCGACCACCACGGCCTCGTGCGACTAGAGCCCTAACTGTCGCGCGATTTTGTGCGAATCACCGAGGCGCAACTCGGGAGCAGATAGGCGTTACTCGCCAGCCGTCCTCCCAGGAATGCAGCAAAAGCGGCAGTCGCCCCGACTAGGTTGAGCCCCCAGCCCAAGCTCACAAATACGAGCGCAACCGCGGCAAGCTCGACCGCGCTCGCGACCGTGATGTGCTTGGTGCGACGCCCTTGCACAAGTATTGCGCGCTGAAGCGATAGAATCACAGACAGGAACGGCAACGGTACCAGTAGGCGCGTCGGTATTAGCGCGAATGCGGTCAACTCTGGGGTCAAGCCGGAGATGCGCACGAACCACACATGGGACAGTGGCGTGAAACCAACCAGTGCGATCCCCAGCGAGGTCGCACCACCCAACGTCAATGCAAAGCGCCTCAGTTCCCTGAAGTTCTCGAGCCGCTCCCCCATGAGAGCAATCGCGACGTCCTGGAAAGCCAGTCCCATTGAGCGGAAGAAGAACGAGAGTGAGTGCACGACCGGGAAGACAGCCAACGACTCGAGTGGGGCGACGCTGCGACCCATAAAGAACGTCAGCAACGGTTGCACGGTCAGCCCAATTAACGAGGTGAGCGCGAGCGGGAGATAGAAAGACGCGATGTCCCGATACGATATCTCACGTCCCGTAGCCTCCAGGTCACCCTTCCTGTCAAGCAGGCCGCGGACCGTTGGAGCCGCCATAAATCGGGCCGCAACCGCTTCCACGCTGACCCCAATCCCGAGAGCCATCGCTCCAATCCAGGAGCCCGGTATGTCGAGCCAGAGGAAACCGCACAATGACGCGAGGGCCATCGCGATGAGCCTGATGACGGTGCCCCACGCGACGAGGCGGGTCTTTCCCGCCCGGATCAGCACTCCCTGAAGGAAGCGACGATACCCGATGGCTCCCGGCCATGGCAGCATGAACCACAGCGCACCATAGGTCAGAGACGACACCTCTGCCGGCAATCCAATCAGAGATCCCGTGACCCAGTTGAACACGCTTGGAATCAGAAGGACGAGAAGGCCGGCAGTCGACAGGAAGTTCAGCGCGAACGCGAAGTTCCGCAGCTTAAGAAAACTGGTGCGATCGCGGACCAGTGCCGTGGCTGCGCTCATCAACATGATGACCGGCGCTTCGATCAGGATCGCCAGCGCGAACGTCACGCCGTGGGCGGCCAGATTAAACGTCGGATCTGGCATGCGGGCGATGACCGCGGCTATGAGCGGCCCTTCGGTCGCCATCATTACCCACGTGGCTGCCAAGGGCGCCCAGAAGAGGGCGATGCTACGCTGTGAGAGCCGCAAAGGTCACTACATCCGGAACAGGTAAGAGAGCTTGACGAAGAACCCGTCCTGAAGAAGCCGCTTCGGGCCAAGCGCATATCCCGACAGTCCATCCATGATTCGGCTGTAACCGAAGAAGAAGACAGTGCCAGGAGACGGCTCGTACGAGAGCAACGCTTGTCCTTGGAAGTCCCCCCGATCTCGCGCCGTCTCAAGCACTCCGTTTACCAGAATCGGCTGGCCAGATTCGGGGTGACGAAGTGCGGAGCGTTCCTCAATATCGTACTGCCCGACCACCCGGACAAAGACCGACCGACCCACCTGGTACTGCACACGAAGGCGGGGAAGGTGCACTGTACTGAACAGTGAGTCGTCTATCCGACGCCAGAGCTTCGCCCAGGAGTAACCCGCCACTAATTGCAGCGCCTCACTGGGCTGGATCGTGACACTTGGAGAGAACTGCCTCTCCCATCCCAGGCCCCCTTCGGAGAAGAGCGGAATTTCTCGAAGAAGGATGACTCCATTCAGGCTGATTTTGTCGTTGATGCGGATCTTTGGGATCGCAGCTAGGCCCAGCATCCGATCGATTTCACCCGGTACCGTGAACGGCTGAGCACCACCGGCTGGGCCCTCCACCTGGTATGCCCCGTAATCCTCCGGCTGGAAGCGAAAACCGCCCCATCGAAGAATAAAGGACACACTTCGGGCTCCTCGGAGCGCGATGGTTGGCCACAATTCGAGCTCCCAGTCGTCCGCCGAGCCCCCGTCCCAGAATTCGTCGTGGTCAAAGAAGTGGTTGTTTCGAAACTCGACCCCCCAACGCTCGACCAACGAACCCGGCTCACCATATCGATCGAACCCAACAACAGTTGAGAGTTGTGTGTCCCCCACTCGAGGCATGAAGCCGCTGCGGGTGCGAAAATCAGGATCGATGTCCTCAAAGCGCACACTGTAGTGGTAATTCAAGCCACTGCGGCTGAAGCTCACAGTGACTGCGGGTTGGATCTCGACACTCTCTCCAGCGGCTCCAGAGGAGGTCCAACTCCCCGTCAACTGCGTTTCGAGCGCGTACCGACCGCCAAAGAGCATCCGGGCATCACCCGAAAGCACTCGATTGAAGCCGCCTCCTTCGGTCAGCGTGCGGTCCGTATAGAGGATGCCCGCGCTCGAACCAGCACCGATGTCGCGACGGACGCGCATGAGGTTGAATACGGCGTCCGAGGAGCCACCGAAGACCGACGTGGGACTCTCGTCCACAGAGCCTAGGTACGCCACACTGAAGCTGCCGATCTTTCCTGTCAGCTTCGCCCCAGCAATCGGGTCCACGATCCGGCGCGTGTGTACGAGGTTCTGAGTGCTGCGAAAGATCTCGGCGCCTTCCAAGAAGAAGAGCCTCTTTTCGGGGAAGAAGAGCGCGAACCGTTCGTTTACTTGAACCTGATCCGCGTCGGCCTCAACCTGCGAAAAATCGGGGTTTAGTGTGGCGTCCAACACGAGGTTGGGTGTGACGCCGATCCTCGCATTGATGCCCGCTTCTGGATCGGGATCGTCCCTAGAAAAGACACCATTCGTCCGGAAGCCCTCGCGCTTCGCCGTCGTCACCGGATTGATTTCGATGAGTCGTTTGGGCCTCAGTCCGCGAAGCCCACGCAATCTACCGCTCTGCGCCAAGACGCTGGAAACGTCGAGCGTGAGTGGTGCCCACGTCGACTTGAAGTTCGTCCGCATGATGCCACGTGCAATCTGGATACCCCAGTCCTGCTGCTCCACATCGGGGAATCGGAGCGACACATAAGGAATCCGGATTTCGGTGACCCACCCGTCCTCCGTCACACGTCCGTGTGAATCCCAGATGAAGTCAGGATTGAAGTCCACCTTCGGCCCAGTCGGGCCGCCCATGGGTGTTATCGACTCCAGCCACATCCCATCGGTCTGAATGCCATACGCGTTCACGAAAAACGAGTACGCAGAGCGCTCGTCGTCGAACGTATCGAGCATGATACGCACCCAATCATCGACGCGGGTCGAGGCATCCCGTTCCGTGAGATGCACCAAAATGTTCTCGGGGTCGGAATCGAACACCTGGAACCCAAAATAGATCGCGTCCGAAGAATAGAAGACACGTACCTCTGTTTCTTCCGAGGCCCGCGCTCCTTCCACCGGGGTGTACTGTGTGAAGCCGGTCAGAACCGCAGCCTGCGCCCACTCAGCTTCGTCCAGGCGCGCATCGATTGAAATCGATGGAGACTCGATCCGAGGCGGATCGACATCTAACTGGCCGTCGCGGCCGCTGTACCGGAGCGTGTCAGCGGGCACCTGGGCCAGAACGGCGAGAGAGAAGAGCAGCGCGGTCACATCGACTCCAAGGGATTCGAGTCCAATCGTTAGTCACATCAGGCGTGCAACCTCGTGGATTCCGACGAGCCCGAAAAGGGAACGGCCACACCACCCTGTAGGCGATGAGGCCGCTGCCGTTTCGTGTGCTTCAGCGACTAGTGTGAGACGCTGCGCCCCTCAACGAGGACACCAGAAATCCGGTGGCCTACGCGCACACCGTAGATGCCGTCGGCCCGAGCGGCCATGCCCCTGCGAGGCAGCGTGTGGAAGTACATGTGGTCCTGGCTATCATCGCCCAGGGCGCCCGCGCCGAAGACGAGGCCGAGGTCGTTGTTGTGATCACTCGGCTCCTGAAGCGTGAACGTGCCTTTGAGCGTGTAGTCACCACTGACAGTGTTCGAAGGATTCCAGGCAACAGTCGCGGGGCCGGTGTTCAGCTGAACGCCGCTCCCCATCATGGCAAGCGTCACTTCGGGCACGTCGTCCGGGTCCGCTGCGTTGTCATTTCGGCCTACCCGCACCTGCGCCACGAGAGGGGCGGCAATCAGACGGGCAAAGGCAGCCATGCTGATTCGACAAATTCTGGTATGTACGCATGGCTGCAAATCATTTTCGGAGCAATCTGCGGCCCATGCGAGGGTCGCTTGAGCAGGATTATGTACAGCCCGGCTCGCATATGCTTACACAAATACGAGACCGCTCGCAGAGGACCTCGCGAGGGCTATTCGCTCAAGCGCGCCTTGTACTCATTCTCTAGGATCCCGAACAGAAGAGTGTCGCGCCATTCCCCGCGGACCCGCACGTCCTCCCTCATACACCCCTCCAGACTCATTCCAATCTTCTCCAACACATGAGCCGAAACGGTATTCTGGGAATCACAACCGGCCCACACACGGTGTAAGCCCAACACGTCGAAGCCCAACATGAGCATGGCTTCCGCCGCCTCAGTCGCGTATCCCTGCCCCCAAGCTTCCCGGCTGAAACAGTATCCGAGCATGGCCTGCTGGCTGTCTTCTGCGGCGAGGCTCAATTCGATACCCCCGAGCAGGCGCCCGTCTTGAAGGTGGGCCACGGCAAGTTCGTACCCGATTCGCGGCCGAGCCGCGGCCGATTCCGCCGCCCGCTCCAGGAAGTCGCGGGTATCTACCTCCGTGTTCGGGCCCCACGACATGAAGCGCACGACTTCGATGTCTGCGGCATAGGCGTGCACCGCCTCATAGTCGCCAGGCTCGAAGTCGCGCAAAAGGAGGCGATCCGTCGCCAGCACTGGGTCAGTCATTTCCACGTTCAGGACCGGTTCAGTTCACGACACGGATGACACGTCCCTTTTGATCCACCACGAAAACAGGCCCCTTTCTGATGTCATCACCAAAATCGAGAATCGGAGTCAGTTTCGACGGGGCTCTGGATGGTGACGAGAACGAGCCGGAATACGGGTCGGCTTGAGAGACATCCACCGAATAACCCACGTCCGCCATCGACTGAATGGAGATCGCACTCAACGGATTACTCACCCCCGACGTGAAGAAGGGAGTCATGAGTTCCAGCCCAAGAAGCGTCTCGCGCCAATGGGCATCGCTCGACCCCTCACCGGCTGTGTTCTCCACCGGCACCTTCTGGCCGAGGGTGTAGCTGGAACCACCCGCCGCGTCGAAAGCCGCGATCGCCTTCTCACCTGTGAAATGAGTGTCCGCCCCAGGGCTGGATGGTAGCGAAGGATTTTGGAGTAGCCCACGTCCATCCCAGATGGTACCTAGGCCTAGTACGTGCCCCATCTCGTGGAGAACCACAGAAATCAGACCTCCGCTTGCCTCCAAGTCGTCCAGATCCGCGGCGTCGAACTTCATCGAGCCTATGGCCGGGAGATTGGTAAGGCCCCTATTTACGCACGGCCCGGCCGACGCCAGGGTCATGCCCGCTCCATCGATCTCTTCAATAGTCACGTAGATCCTGAGGTCGTCCACCTCACCCGTGAACAGGGGCTGGCCCTCGGTACACGCGTCAGCCGAGATCGGCTGATTAGAGAAGTCGATGTTGGGGATGTCTATCGGAATAATGGACATCCAGCGTTCAGCTGCAGCCGTCACGGCGGCGTCCTGCGCAGCCGTTCCGTGATTGAGGAAGACCAGTTCAATGTTGAACGGCAGCACCTCGCCACCGAGCGTGATACTCATGGTGGCCCCGGAGAACGTGCTGAACGCATGCAGGAGGATGTGATAGATCCCGGGTTGGGCACTCCCGATCTGGCAGCGCTCCTCATTGGTCGAGTTCCCGCTCAGGCAATCGTTGTATTCTGCGCGATTCGTCGGTCGGTCGCCCCGCTCAACGAACAGATCCACATCCCCGCTGCCTCCGGTAATCTCAAACGTCAGAATACTCGGTGAGCCCGCCGGCACTTCGAGTCTGAACAGCAACTCATCGTCAGTTGTCCCAGAAAGGACCCCTGTCGTTCCGGCCGGAATCACAGACTGCTCAATGACCGTGACGTTGCGGAGCGTCGTGTTATTGCTTTCGTCACCTTCCACGATCTCGCCGTCCGCGTCGATGTTCACCGCGAGTTGCCGCACCCCCGCGGCAAACGGTCCGACGGAGAAGGTGACGGTCTCAGAAGCTCCCGTCGCAAGTTCACTCATGGCCTTGGTGGCGATCTCCGTTCCGTCCGCTGTCAGCTGAACGCGGTATCCTGCGCCAGTCGACGCATTTCCATCGTTTCGTATTGTGAACTGAACGTCCACACTTTCGAGTGAGCTCGGGTCGGCCCTGGTTACGATGAGGGTGCCGCCTGTTTTGAGGTCTGGGATCGGAGTCGCTGACTGAGCCGTGGCACCGATCGTAGCGCTCGCGCCGCCAGCGATGGAGGCAGTTAATGACTGTCCGCCAAACACCTCGCCCAGGGTCCATACAGTGGAAGCCTCACCGTTCGCATCAGCCACTGCGGAGGAGGCACTCACCGTGCCACTCTGCCCGCCCGGTGTGAACGTCACCGTTTCACCCGGAACTGGCGCACCCCCTTGGTCGGTCACGCGCACCACAACGGGCGTCGGCAACGTTTCACGGACAATCGCCGTCTGATCACTGCCAGAAACGATCGTGACTACGGTGGCCACCTGGGCTACGGTCACCTCTGCGGTCGCACTCAGGGCCTGGAACGTGGCGGTCACCGTGGCACTTCCGTTCGCGACGGCCGTCACCACTCCCGAGCCATTCACGGTGAAGACCGCCGGGTCACCGGTGGTCCACGTCGGGGCGCCCGCGAACGTCGTCCCGTTCTGATCGAGGATCAGAGCACGCAGGCTCGCCGTCTGCCCGACGAAGGTCATCGTGGTCTGATTCGGCGTGACGCCGATGGTCCGAGGCGTAGGCGTGACGTCGACGATCGTCACCGGGTCCTCCGCGCCGCCGCAACTCGCGACGGAGAGGAGAACGAGGGTCCGAAAAAAGGTTCGGGCTCGCGACTGAATCACTGGCGATCTCGACTGAGTTGAGGGGGGGGGGAAAGAAGATGCACGGGCGTGGTGATGTCACGATTGCTCATTGTAGGCCGACCAGGCAAGTGGAGCCGCAGCCGCCCTCAATATCTCATGGGCCGACAACACGCAAGGAACGCACACGGTTGCCACCGTCCAAGGTGGACGATATCACCTAAAGAGCCACGAGACCCCTCCAATACCCCACAGCGCCATGACACGATTCACCACCATCATCGCGGTACTCGCCCTAGGAGCCTGTGCGTCGGACACCGCCGAGGCTCCAGCCTTTGATCGTGAAGCGGAGAGCGTCGCCCTGCGAGCTGCCGCGGAAGCCTACCACTTAGCCGCGAGCACCAAGAATGCGCCGGAAGTCGTTTCGATGTACGACGCCACGGCCGTTATGGTCCCGCCCAATGCGGACTTGGTACGTGGGATCGATGAAGTCGAAGACTACCGGTTCGGCTTCATCTCGACGCCCGGCGTCGAACTGGTCTTCGAGCTCGTGCGCGTCGAGGTGTCGGCATCCGGCGACATGGGGTGGACGCTGGCCATCGGTGATATCACGATCAATCGGGAGGGCTCGGAGCCCGGGCGTGATATCGTCAGGGACTTCCACGTCTGGCACAAGCAGCCGGACGGGTCGTGGGGTGTCGTGGCAGATGTCTGGAATTCGGGGATGCCGGCGGGGTGACCGAGGTGCACAAAAAAGCCCTCCGGGTCTCAAGACCTAGAGGGCATTAACGGAGCGCGAGGGATTCGAACCCCCAAGTCCTTTCGGACGCTCGCTTTCGAGGCGAGTGCATTAGCCATTCTGCCAGCGCTCCAAACAACAAAGCCCGGACTACCAACGGTAGGCCGGGCGCAGTGCTCGTCCAAACGACAGTCTGACCGTCTGTTCGAATCCGGGCGCCATACCCGGCGGACTTCTTCCAACTAATCGGGGCGCCCGGATTCGAACCGGGGACCTCTGCGACCCGAACGCAGCGCTCTACCGGACTGAGCCACGCCCCGGATCCTACTCGGGTCTTACGTACTTATTACCGACGGGGTGGGATTGACCTCGCTTCGCTCGGTCCTCTCCGCTCCCTCCGAGTCGAACCCACTTTGCGATCTGCTTCGCAGATCACGTGGGTTCAAATTAGAACCTTACTGCCTTTCTTACGGACGAGGTGGGATTCGAACCCACGCGGACAATGTCCACACGATTTCCAATCGTGCGCCTTAAGCCACTCGGCCACTCGTCCCCGATACTGAACTTCCAGGGGAGCGGGATTGACCTCGCTTCGCTCGGTCATCTCCTCTTCCTCGGTCGCTCCGAGCCGAACCCACTATGTGATCTGCTACGCAGATCACGTGGGCTCGAACTCCAAGAACCGAACCGCTCTTCTTTCAACGGAGGGAGTGGGATTCGAACCCACGCGGTGTTGCCACCAACGCCTTAGCAGGGCGCCGCCATAAGCCACTCGGCCATCCCTCCAAGTGGAGGCTTACAGCCTCCGACTATTGCCCCGCTAGGGATCGAACCTAGACTCTCCTGAACCAGAATCAGGCGTGTTGCCAGTTACACCACGGGGCACCAGAGCCACCAGCCGGATTTGAACCGGCGACCCCGTCATTACGAATGACGTGCTCTACCAACTGAGCTATGGTGGCGATTTATATGGAGCCGAGGGGGTTCGAACCCCTGACCTCAGCGTTGCGAACGCTGCGCTCTCCCAACTGAGCTACGGCCCCTCGTTCATATCCGATGCGCGCGGCAGGATGTGGCTTGTAAACGCTGCATATCAAGCCTGCTTCACTTATCAAGTGTGCGCGACAGGATTTGGACTCGCTTCGCTCGTCGATCCTTCGCACATCGCATTTCTGCCGTTCCACTTCTCAAATGGGCGCGACAGGATTTAGCTGCACGTCGTTTCGCTGATCCTGCGCGCACTACATTACTGCCGGATCCACTACTCTTCATGGGCGCGACAGGAAAAAAAACAG
>JAQWPM010000003.1 GCA_029245345.1 Longimicrobiales bacterium | reverse complement strand
CCCGGCCTAGCTGACGGCAACTAGCTCCCCTCCGTGGCACCCAGCCACACCCAGGCTATCCAGCACTGTTCTGCGCGTCCGTTCAGGTAACCGGCAAGTCTGCCTCCCAAACCGCTGTATACGGATAGATCCAGCCTTCCTGTTCTAGTACCCAGAACAACCCTTCTTGAACTCTTATCTCAGGAAGACCCGGAATATCAAGCAGGCGAATCCAAGCTTGCTTAGGCCAAGTACAAGGTACAGATATCCTGATTTTTCCATCTGCTAAATGCAGAGTCCCTGTGTTCAAAGCCAAAGCAACTCGCGCCTCTGAATGTTTTTCAAAAACGTCGGTCCACACGTAGCTGTCGAAAGACCAATACAAAGGAACGGGTTTAGAATAGTTATCCAATTTATTCTGAATGAATTTGGACTCCAGAAAGAAGTCGGACTCGAATGTCATCTCCTGACCTTCGGAGGAAGGCAACAACATTAATGAGGCTTCTTTCGCTATCTCAGGATAGAGTGGAGCACCCAGTACATTCATGAGCACATAGGCGGTATAGATCTCCACTTTGTTAAACCATGAGAACTCACTCAACTCAATCGGCCTAGCGGACAGTTGATTGAGTCGTTGCAGCCCGGCAAAAGAGAGTGCTAGGAGCAGTAGAACTGCCAAGAGAGTTCTTTTCGCTAATTTCACCACAGCTTTCTTACATCCCGGTTATCAGGGGCACGATTCGCAACTGCTTGTAAGGCAATCATTGTGCCAATGGTTTTGGGATCGCACGATTTGGGAATGGGAGCAGAGCTTGAGGCGCATCCCGACGGCCCCTAGCCCCCTCCGTGGCATCCGCCACACCCAGCCCTGTTCTGCGCGTCCTGAGTTACCCCTGTTTGGTGTATGTGCGATTCCCCGTTTACTGTTGAGCATGACCGAAGGCCCAAAGACCTGCTACAGGTGTGGGACCGACAAACCCAGCTAACCATGGGCTACTTAATGGGCACTCTCATCGCGGATAGAGCGACGGGTACAAGCGAGCTTCGACGATGAGATTTGCACTGGTGGATGGGCAACGCAGAGAGGCAGAGTCCGGCCTCTCAGGGGAATGCGATAGTTGCGGAAGTGCCCTAGTGGCGAAGTGCGGGAATGAGGGTCCGGCACTGGGCGCACCGGGGACGGCGCAGTTGTGATCCTTGGTGGGAGAACGAAACAGAGTGGCACCGCAGTTGGAAGGCACGATTCCCGGTGACGTGCCCCCCTGAAACGAGACCAGCGCGAATGTTAGGATGAGGCGGGGGTCGCAGAATCAGGGGGTCACGTCAGGACGCACATCATAGGCGCGCATCCCGGAATGTGCGACGTGGGCAGTGCGTGGACTGGGGCGTCTCCTCTGTTCCTGGTCGCTCGGGCCTCTTTCGGGTTCGGGGTCATCCCACCCCCCTCACCACGCCCGCCTCCAAAAACAGCAGCTTCCCACCAACCTCGCCCTCAGCCAGCCCATACCGCTCCCGAACAACCTCACAATACGCCTCGATCTGGGGTTGGTAGTGCTCAGTCCTCGCAGCCAGACCCGCCTCATCCCCAGCCGCAATGCGATCTGTCTTGAAGTCCAGCACCTCAGCACCCACGACCTGTCCATCGCGCTCAATGAGCACCAGCCGGTCGATGAATCCCTGCTGAATGTTGCCGTCTACGCGCCGGACGAACGGCAGTTCATTCTCGACCCGCACTTCGGTGCCTGGGTCATCAGGATAGGCGGCTCGACCCAGCTTCTGCCGAATGTCCGCGAAGTCCATCCACTCCCGGAAGTCCTGAGCCAGCTTCGCCACCTCATCGGCGGGCATGGTCGGCGCCTCTTTGTGAGCGATGGTCTGCAGTGCCTCATCGCTCGGAAGACCGTCCTCCAGCCATTCGATGGCCTCGCACCATGCGTGCACCACCGTTCCCCGCTGAAGGGCAGGGCCGGCATCGAGCATGAGATGAAACGCTAGGTCGACGTCAGAGCCGCCTTCCATGCTGGACGGACTCCGGCGCGCCAGGTTGCGACCCGGCCCCTTCGTTGCGGGCCCGAGAAGCGGACCCGCCGGGTCAGTCGACTGCGCACGGGACTCTTCCTCGACCGGCTTTGCCCCACCCCCCTCATTGAGCTGGTTGAACCACAGGGGATCCCCGGCTTCCCACAGCACTCCGTTCTCACGGACTGACTCATCGTCGAGTCTCAGAGCATCACGGACCACTCCCGCGCTGTGCTTTGCCTCACCACCATCTGGGGGAACGATCAGGTGCAGTGCGTGCCGTGCACGGGTCAGCGCCACGTAGAGCCCGCTCAGTGCGTCTCTTAGGTCGGCAGCCTGGAGTTCTTCATTGGCCGCCGTGACCTCGGGAAACAGCGGGAGGAGTTCCTTCTTGATGCGGGGGTAGATCTGCCTGATTTGGCCAGTGCTCGGATCACGCTCCGGTATGGCAACGCCAGAGGCTTTGGGCGTTATAGACGCATACATCTCGGGAAGCACCACCACATCGAATTCGAGGCCCTTGGACCGGTGCACGGTCATGACCCGCACTGAGGCAGAGGAGGGATCCTCAACCGCCTGGCGGGCGACGTACCGACCGAAGTCATCCGGGCGAAGGGTAGGCCGTGCGTCCCAGCGGTGTCCGAGCTCCACCAGTTGTAGAAGACGCAGTACCTCCCGCTCGTCGCAGCTTGGCGCGAGCTCCTTGACCCACCCCGCAAGGGTAGGGCCGTATCCGTCTGAGATGAGGCTGCCGCGGATCCGGTCCGCCAGACGCTGTGCGGCGCCTGAGTCTCCGTGATCCTGGAACCCGACGACGGCGCCTAACGGTGAGGACGCCACATGGTACTGAGCGGCCCGGCTGCGCGGGTGATCCGCCAGGTGGAGGAGCGATAACAATGCGTTGACCGGCGGCGTGTCTGTCAGGGGCGTGCCCCCTTCGCCGCTGGCTCGCACACCCAAGGCCTGCAACTCGTTCATCATGCGACCCAAGACCTTATTGCGCCTAACCAGCACACCGATGCTTTGGTCCGGCATCTGTGCATGGAGGTCCCTTATGATCTCTGCAGCGCGCCGGAGGAGGTTGGGCTGAATAGCACTAGCGCCGTCGTCTTCCGGACCTAAATGGATGCGCACGTGGCCCGGTAGGTCCTTGGCTGGCTTGAGCTCCGTGAAGTCGCTCATCCAATCGGCAGCGACGGCCGGTCCCACGTTGAACTTCGAGAGGATCCCGTTCGACGGGAGAGCTCGGAATACGTCTGCTACGAAGCCCAATACCACGGCGCTGGAGCGCCAGGATTGGTCCATCGTTTTCGCGGTCAGGCTGTAGGCCGTCCCAACCTGGCGCACCAACTCTGGACGCGCGCCCCGCCATCCGTAGATGGACTGCTTGGGATCAGCCACGATGACCCCGGCCCGCTCGTCCAGGTGCCCGGACAGCAACTCTTCGGCCAGGGGTGACAGCGCCCTCCACTGTTCCAGAGATGTGTCCTGGAATTCATCGAGCAGGATGTGCCGAACCTGCTGATCGAGGCGATAGTGGAGATCCTCTCTGCTCCCGGCGGCGTCATCGCCGCCAAGCATGTAGGTGACATCCTCGAACCGGTAGGCTCCCATACGGCGTTGGGCCTGCTCGAATGCCGTCTCGAGAAGTTCGGCCAGGCGGCCCAGCGCTTCGCACTCGCGCTGGAAGTGAGGGGCAAGATCGCTGCGTGCGAGTTGTTTGGCTTCTTCGAAGATCTCCGCGAAGTCTTCAGTGATCGGCTTGCGGGAGAGGGTGTCTTCGCCGGCAATGATCTTCGCGCCGATTCCCTTTCCGAAGACGGGAGCCCACTCGAGCGCCTCAATGGCACCAGCGGCGGCATTCTGGGCATTCACCCAAACCTTCATCGGCAGGCCTTTTTGGGTGAGCGGCACCTCCAGGCCTCGCAGTCGAACCGCTAGATCGCTTGCTGCTTCCCGGACTTTTCCAGGCGAGAGCGGCTTCGTCATGGCGAAGTCTGGCTTCCACGGATCCACCGCATCGGGATCCAACTGCCTGCGCATGCGAATGAGGGTATCCACCTTCTGCACGAGATCGTCGTGGACGGTTCGGTTCGCTGCCCCCCGGTTGATCATGCGGAGAAGCTCAACGAACTCTGGTTTGTCGGCCTCGGTCAGCGCGGCCTGCACAGCTTCGGTGCGAAGCCGATCCTCAGTGGGCTGATCTGTGATGCTCCACCCCGGGGCGAGCCCCAGTTCCTGAAAGAAACTCCGGGCCACGCGGATGAAGAATGCGTCCAACGTGCCCACATTCATCTGGTGGAGGTCTGTGAGCAGCTGGGCCAGAAGAGCGCGGCACTCCCCAGGGTCTGCCAGGCGAGGATGTGCACTCTTGCCAAGCTCACGAGCGCTCTCAGCGGTGACAGCACCTTCGGCCAGACGGATCAGGACCCGGTCCAGAATCTCTCCCGCTGCCTTTCGAGTGAAGGTGGATGCGAGGATCTCACCGGGTGGCGTGCCCATCGCCAGCAGTTTGATGATCTGGCTGGACAGGTGGTACGTCTTTCCTGATCCGGCCGAAGCCAGCACCAACTCACGTGGGAGGGGTGGAGGTGCGGAGGATGTGCTCATCGGTCGCCCCCGTCAGTGACGTTCTCATCAGCCAGGGCGCCGGAATCCTCTTCGCCGCTAGTCTGCCACCCCTTTGCCAGTAGCGGCTCCAGTGCGTCTCCGCCGAACCAGCCGGACTTCGGCACCGCGGGGTCGAACTCGAAGCGGCGTGTCCGGAGTGTGCGGACCGCGCCGCGTGCCACTTCCTCGGCTGCGGCTAACTCTTCGTCGGTCCAGGGAGCGAGCATGAAGGCGCTCTCTTCGGTGTTCTTGGGGAGGGAGATGTAGCCCAACTCAATACTGCCGTTTCCATCCGAGTCCGTGCGGACCACTTGCTGACCCTCGTCATCGACGACTCCAGATAGCAAGCGGCGGTAGAGGGGAAGTTGAAGATCCACCCATTCGCGGGCGTCACCCCGGCCCTTCCTATGTGTCTTGTCTGGGGCGTCCACGGAGTTTCCGGTCTTGTAGTCGAGTACCGCCCAATCGCCCGTGGAGGTGTTGTGGTCGATGCGGTCGATGCGGCCCCGGAGGAGAACGGACTCGCCATCGACATCGAATGGCATACCATCGCCCTCAGGCTGCTGCTCCACGGCGACGATCCGCCAACCGTGGGAGGCCCACTCGGCCTGACTGGCGGCGAACGCGCGGAAGCGGGACCGGAGCTGCTCGACTTGGAGTGCGACTGCTGGGAGAGCTGCGCTCCCGAAG
This sequence comes from Longimicrobiales bacterium, assembly GCA_029245345.1. Classification (NCBI taxonomy): domain Bacteria; kingdom Pseudomonadati; phylum Gemmatimonadota; class Longimicrobiia; order Longimicrobiales; species Longimicrobiales bacterium. The sequence goes on along the minus strand of JAQWPM010000003.1, from coordinate 2,596 downwards.
CGGGCGGCGACCTGGGCGTCGAGGACATCCCCAAGCGCCCGGAACACCGCTTCAACGTCGGTGATGTCCACTGTGGGTGGAGCGTGTAGTGCCATCCGGCCGAAGCCTTCCAGGACATCGTGCGCGAGGCTGCCGAACCCCAGCGGATCGAGCTCTCGTGCCTCGTCGTCGACACTATCGAGCCCGTAGACCCGCTCGAGTACAAAGCGATAGGGGTCGGAAAGAATGGACTTGAAGTCCGTGACCCGAAGCCTGGTCGGCACCTCAGCCGGATTCAACTCGAGCAGCGGCTGGGGCGGAACTGTGAATCGGCTGCGAGCGCCAGGTTCGAGGCCAAGCGTGGCCAGGCTCGATCCCGTCTGGGCGGCCCCATCACCCTGGAGGAAGTGGAGCACCCGAGGGGCCATTTCCTCTTCCGGAATCCGGAACATGAGACGGCTCGGCCGCAGCGGGTCATTTTGGGCGCTGCGGCGACCCGCGATGAGCCGTACTTCCACCTTCGAGTGCAGTACCGTGGTGAGGCGGTAGGCGTCCCGGGCCAGCCTGCGACGGTTGTCGATCAGGCCCAGGCGGCTCCGGAGAGCGTCCGGAAGGAAGGCATGTCCGCTCACGGACTCGGGGAGCATCCCTTCGTTGAATCCCGTAAGCATCACGACGGGTGCGTCGTCTAGTGGCACCTCCAGCCAGTCCAGCAACTCCACCGCATCACGTCTGGGTTCCGGTGGGAGTGCGTCGTCCCGGAGCTCCAGCAGGAGGGCCTGGATGGCCGCGCTGCCCGAGCACTCCTCGTCTAGCAGATCGGGAGGGCTCGCAAGTGTGATCGCCACAGAGCGAACACGGCCCAGGACGTCCAGGAGGCGCCGGTGAAGAGGCTTGCTCCGGTCCAGCTTCCGCTCCCCGTATGCGGTCAGGAGGACATCTCTGATGAGAGGCATCCACTCGGAGAGGCGCTTGCGCCCCTTGAGTTGGCTGAGAGGCCCTGAGCGGTCGAGGGAGTAGACCAAAGGGGGGAATCGGGCGGCTCTTTTTTCACCGGCCGGAATGCTGCCCTGTAGTCGGTACGGGAAGTGGTCGTTGAAGTATTGGTCGGCCGCGTCGATTGCTTCGAGGCGGGAGGGCGTTTCGGATGTGGTCTGGGTTAGCGGGCCGGCATCGGGATGCCTGAGTAGAGCCGCGAGAGACAGAAATGCGCGGTCGTCGAGGTAGTTGGCCACGGCCTCCAGGAGGCGCACGGGTGCTGTGTGGGGAAGGGGAGTGCCGGCGGCATACCGCGGCGCAACGCCCCGGGCTTCAAGGCGTTGCTCCAAGTATGGCACGACGTCGGAGTCGGCATGCACGGCGAGCACCACGTCTTCGGCGGTGTACTGCCCCGCGAGACCGGTCAGCGAGTCGATGACCGCATCCGCTTGATCTCCAGGGCCGTCCACCACTCGCAGGACCTCATCCGTCACCGGCACCTCGGCCGCCTCCCAGTAGTCGGTGGACGGGAGGCCGAGGTCGTCGAACACAGGCCCATCGTCACCTCCCTCCGGGGCAATCTCTGGCGCGTGGATGAGCGTGCGCACCTCGGCGCCGCTGGCTTCGATGAGTCGGCGAGTGACAGACGGCAGTTCCACGATCGAGATGAGCCACAAGACGCCGGCGAATGGGGTCACCCCAGTCTCAATGGCCACCATGCGGGACTGAAATCGGTCGGATAATCCGGCTGCATCGAGAAGTCGCAGGTAGTGCGCTTGAACCTGGGCCATCGCTCCCCAACGAGGTCCGTCATCGTAGAGCGACCCAGAGTGGCAGATCCTGGCGACGTCCGAGAAGCTGTGTCCCTCTCCGGCGACGCTCTGGTGAAGGCCGGACAGCAGTCCGGCCAGCTCATCCCACTCAGCCAGGTTGTTCTTCTTAGGTAGCTCCGGAAAGACCACGCGCAGAGACGCCGGGCTGACGCTGCGGAGCGCCTTGGACCAGGCGCGCCTTGAGGTGGCGTCGTCCGCCAATGCCTTGGGGTCGGTGTGGAGTTCGAGCGGGAGATTTCCCACAGTCGTGGCTGTGGGCGGAATCAGCGTCGCGCCCCGCGCCTCTGTCTCCTCGAGCAGGACTTCGATGATGCGGCGCAGGGCTCTGCCGCCGGGGAGGACGAGGGTGGCAGCCCTCATGTCTACAACGTCCCCATCGATGTAGTGGTCGATGAGATGGGCCGCGGCTAACGGGAGGGCGGGCCCGTCCCAGCCTAGGAAGATGTGGTTATGGGTCTGTGGCATGGGCTCAGTCCGTGGTGGCCTTGGCGTTTCCACCCACGGCGTGGACTCGATCGGCGGGTTTTGGCAGCTGGTCGGTCATGGAGGTACGCGGCCGGCGGACACCGGTGCCTTGAGAAGAGAGGCGAGGGGAGCAGTATGCTCCTACCATGCGTGAGGGCACGGAGCGGTGCCAGTGGGGAGGTCCCCCACACCGGCGCCGCGCACCCGCATCGCGATCGCATACCCTACTGGAGGGGTGTGACAGTCAGGCCAGGTTGGTCGCCCTCCACAGCATCGGCGAGACCCCAGTACCCCCCCCTATTCCACCGTCATTGACGCTGAACCACTATCCACTGTTTCTG